>PWSG01000268.1 GCA_003564055.1 Syntrophomonadaceae bacterium | reverse complement strand
TTAAAGGTGTGGAAAAATTCTTCCTGTGTTTGCTCCTTACCTGCTAAGAACTGAATATCGTCAATAAGAAGAATATCCATGCTGCGATATTTATTTCTAAAATCAAGGGTTTTGTTGTCACGAATTGAATTAATAAATTCATTAGTGAATTTTTCTGAAGAAAAATAAAAAACTCTTTTAAATTCGTGATTTAAAAGGGAATACTGGCCAATTGCATGCAAAAGATGAGTTTTTCCCAGCCCAACACCACCATAAATAAAGAGAGGATTATAAGCGCGCGCCGGACTTTCGGCAACTGCAAGCGAGGCAGCATGAGAAAGGCGGTTACATGCTCCAACAACAAAAGTATCAAAAGTATAACGGGGGTTAAAGCTTGATATATACTTATGCTTTAACTGGCTGTCACCTTGCAAAGGAGAGGTAAGGTCTCCGTATTGATGAAACGCCTCAGCAGGTGCTACAGGATCTGTATCATCCTGAAATTCAGATGCAACAATAAAGCTTACCCTGTGCTCCTCAGTGGTAATTTCTCTCAAAGCCTGTACAATTTGTTCACGGTACCTTGTCTCAAACCACTCTTTTGTAAAGTCATTTGGAACTTCAATAACCAGGCAGCAATTATCCAGAGAGACTGGCTTGGTTAAATTAAACCAGGTTTCAAAACTTGGTTTATTTAAATCTTTACTTAATTCGGCAAGAGTAAGCTGCCAGATTTCATTAAGCTGACTATTCATAATAAACCCCCGGTAAGATAAGATGCCAAGGTTTGTTATTAACAAAAAAACAGGTTATTAACATTAATTGTGGAAAACCTTCGAAACAGAATTCAAATTTAGCCGTTAAAAACATCTTAACAGATCTTAACACTGCCTGCAAAGAAAAGATTTTTTAAATTTGAGCATGAATTATTGGGCTTGATAAATGAGGTTTTCTTGACATGTTTCCTTTCATTACTGTATACTTTTTGTAATCTGAATGTGATAAGAAGGGATAGTTATGAAAAGAACATACCAGCCAAAAAAGAAACAAAGAAAAAGAGAACATGGATTCTTAAAAAGAATGAGAAGTCGTGCCGGCCGGCAGATTATTAAAAGAAGAAGACAGAGAATGAGAAAAAAGTTAAGTGCATGATAAAAGTAAAAAGGAATTGCTCAGGTTAAAGAAAAACTGGGAGTTCAAGAAAGTGTACCGCTACGGCAGGACGGTTGTATCAAGAAACATCGTCCTTTATTACTGCCCTAACGGGCAGAGTTATAACCGTATCGGTTTTTCAATCAGTAAAAAAGTTGGCAGAAGCGTTGTGCGCAATAGAATTAAAAGAATTTACAAAGAAGCTTTCAAGCTTATAGAGAAGCAGATCCGCAAAGGATATGATTTTATCCTGATCGCACGAAAGCCGGCAGTAGATGTTACCTTTCAAGAAGCATGCAAGGAGTTGTTGAGTCTTTGCCGGAGAGGGCAATTGCTTTTAAAGAAGCAGTAAAATTAACTGACAAACTTGCTGCAAGTCTGTGTATAAAACTGATCAGCTTCTATATGTTCTATGTTTCTCCCTTGAAACCCCAGACATGCCGCTTTTATCCTTCTTGTTCACAATATACTTATGAAGCAGTATCTAAGTATGGTTTTTTGAAAGGACTAGTAATGGGTGGGAAAAGACTATTGAGATGCCATCCTTTTAATCCCGGAGGTTATAATCCGGTTGAGTAATTATGAATGCAGGAGGCGAATAAATGATAGATGCTATTGCTGAAGTCTTCAGCGTTTTGATCAGCTTTATTTACGGGTATCTTCCAAACTTTGGTGCAGCAATAATTATCATGACCCTGATGGTTAAGCTGGTAACCTTTCCCCTGAATAATAAACAGATCAAATCGGCAAAAAAGATGCAGGTTTTACAACCTGAAATGAAAAAAATTCAACAAAAATACAAAGATGATAAAGAAAAACAAAATAAAGCAGTGCAGGAATTTATGAAAGAAAACAACATGAATCCCCTCGCTGGATGCCTTCCCCTTTTGGTCCAATTTCCTGTGCTAATTGGTGTTTTCAGGCTTTTGAGGGAGCCGGATTTATTCCTGGATATGGAAGTTATAAATCCCTACTTATTTCAGCAAGCAGAATTTATCAACCTGCTTCATATGCCCATATCAACCTTAAGCGTTGAAAGCTTCATAGCAGATATTGGGATACTTTATGTTTTTCCATTAATTGCCGGGGCAACGACTTATCTTTACTCAAAGATGTCTATGCCTTCTGATAGCAGCCAGAAAATGCTTATGTACATGATGCCCCTGATGATTACGGTATTTAGTTTTCAATTTCCGGTGGGGCTGGTATTATATTGGGTTATGAATAATATATTTTCCATAGGGCAGCATAAATTAATTGTTTCTATGGATCAGGCTAAAGAAGAATTAAAAGAGGATATAAAAGTTGACAGTAAGGAAGAAAAAAAGGGGAAGCCAGAAAAGGCTGTCGCTGAAAAAAAGATAAAAGGATCTTCCGGTAAGAAAGGGAAAAGCCTTGAAAAAAAGGACCCGGCAAAAAAAGATAAAGAATTGGAGTTTCTGCAGGTAAGACCCGGCAACGCTGGCGGTGAAGGTGACACCAAACCAAAAGAGGATAAAGCCAAAAGCAAAAAAGGAAAGGGAAAGAAATGAAAGAATATGAAGCTACAGGCCGGACAGTAGAAGAGGCTGTTGAAGAAGCCCTTGTTTCACTTGGCATTAAAAAAAATAATGCCGAAGTGGAAATACTGGACAAGCCAAACCAGGGCCTCTTAGGGATTATTGGCAATAAAAGCGCCAGGGTAATAGTGAGGGCAAAAATGCGGCCGTCTCAATATTTAGAGAGATTTATTGAAAAGCTGCTGCAGTTTATGAATATAGCAGGCAGCATCAGGGTTGAAGAAGATGATGAAAAGCTGGAGGCAGAAATATCCGGCAATGATGTAGGAACGTTAATCGGACGTAGAGGAAAAACACTAAGCGATCTGCAGTACCTGCTGAATGTTGTAATGAGAAGGCAGTTTTCTGGATTGAACAAAATGGTTGTTCTGGATGTTGAAAACTACCGCTCCAGGAGGGAAAAAACCCTGACTCAACTGGCTAAAAACGTAGCCCGTAAAGTAATGCAGGAAGGGCAGGAACAGGAACTGGAACCGATGACCCCGCAAGAAAGAAGGATTATCCACCTTGCTCTTCACGATCTTCCGGATATCATTACATATAGTGATGGGGAGGAGCCTCAAAGGAAAGTGATTATAGCACCAAGGTAAAAAAGGTCTCGAGGAGCCGCCCCTTAAGGGGGCGGCTTTTTAATGCACTTCAGGAGGGCTTGTATTGACTAATGCAGATACCATAACAGCAATTAGCACTCCCCTTGGTGAAGGGGGAATTGGAATTGTCCGCATGAGTGGACCGCAAGCTTACGAGATTGCAATGAGGGTATTTGAATGCTCAAAAAGCTGTGCAAAAACATTCCCTGAACCCCGCCGCCTTTACCATGGTTACATTCGCAACCGGGAAGGGCAAATAATTGACGAAGTGCTAACCGTATTTATGCCCGCTCCGCATACCTACACGCGAGAAGACATTGTAGAAATTAACTGTCATAGCGGGATCATACCTTTGCGTATGATCCTGAAAATAACCCTTGAAAATGGTGCCAGGTTAGCTGAGCCCGGTGAGTTTACAAAGCGCGCATTTGTAAACGGCAGGATTGACCTTAGCCAGGCTGAAGCAGTTATGAATATAGTGCGAGCGCGTTCCGAGGAAGCTGTCCGTGTTGCTACCAGGACTATGCAGGGAGAGCTGTCTGAAAAAGTGAGTCAAATAAGAGATCATATTATAGGTATTCGGGCTCCACTGGAAGCCTGGTTTGATTATCCTGAAGAACAAGAAAACGTAAATTTATCAGCAGATCAAATAAACCCAGGTTTAATTAAGCTTAAAATAGAAGTCAGCGAACTTTTAAAAGGAGTTGAAAGAAACAGGGTTTACCAGGAAGGTATTAGCGTAGCTATAATAGGAAAGCCCAATGTGGGCAAATCTTCTCTGCTTAATGCTCTCTTGCGTCAACAAAGGGCTATAGTACACGAGATGCCGGGAACCACCCGGGATATGCTCGAAGGTTTTATGAGTCTTGGAGGTTACCCGATCAGGTTGGTTGATACAGCCGGTATACAGGGAACCGATGATCCTGTGGAAAAGGAGGGCATAGAACTTTCAAGGAAAGCAGCAGCCCAGGCCAGGATGCTGATTATGGTTTTAGATGGATCGGCTCCCTGGGATAAGGAGGATAAAGAGATTGCTATGCTGCGCAACCAGGATCAGGGACTCGTTATTGTTGTTAACAAAAAAGACCTTGATAAAAAAATATCTTTAAAAATGTTACAAGAAATTCATGCTGATGCTGAAGTTGTTGAAACCTCTGCCATAAAGGGAGAAGG
Source organism: Syntrophomonadaceae bacterium (assembly GCA_003564055.1). Lineage (GTDB taxonomy): Bacteria > Bacillota > Dethiobacteria > DTU022 > DTU022 > T3SED10-7. Next base: position 2,250 of record PWSG01000268.1, on the reverse strand, counting down.
AATTGCTATGCTGGAGAGCGCTGTGACCAGGCAGCTCGATAACTTACTGGGAAAATCATCAGAAAGCCCGGCAGTTGTTTCATTGAGGCATGAAGAGATACTAACAGAAGCATTAAGCAGCATAGAAAGTGCGATCACAGCTTTTGAAAACCAACCGCTTGAACTGGTCAGCATGGAACTCCAAAATGCATGGTATAAGCTGGGCGAAATAACCGGTGAAACTGCGAGTGATGCACTGCTCGATAAAATCTTTAGTGAATTTTGCCTGGGCAAGTAATGACGAAAGCTGGAATATGATGAAGCACAAAGTAAGTTTTACGTTAATTGATCAGTTAAGCAGAGACCTCGAGCTAAATCTTGACAAAATAGCAAAAAACCGGCTTCTTCTGTATTCTAAATTGATGATACAGGGATTAGAAATGCAGAGATTGACCGGGGAGAAGACAGTTGAAGGGTTTGTTGAAAAGCAGATATATGATTCACTCTACCCGTTAAAGTTAATTTCACTGCCAGAAAACGGATGGATGTTGGACCTTGGAAGCGGTGGTGGATTGCCGGGTGTGCCTATTAAAATATGTAGGCCGCTTATGCCAGTAACCTTAGCTGATGCTAACAGAAGAAAAGTATTGTTTTTAAAACACATAACAGAAAAGCTTGGCTTAACCCGAATTAACTTTTTAAACGAACGGGCAGAAATAATTGGGCAAACAGATGAACATCGTGAGAGCCATGACATTGTATTATGCCGGGCGGTTGCTCAAACTGCTGTGCTTGCCGAGCTTGCATTACCGCTGTTGAAGCTAGGAGGAAAGCTAATTATATACAAGGGGCCGCGTGGAGCACAGGAAGCGAAAGAAGCAGACAGTGCAATAAAAATATGTGGCGGGCAGATTGAAAAAGTACACGAGTATAAATTGAAAACAGGAGAAAAGCGACTGCTTTATCTTATTAGAAAAGCAGAAAAAACTCCTCATCAGTATCCACGTTCAGTCGGCAGGCCAGGAAAAAAGCCATTAAGAGGTTAAGTGGGCCTCCAAAGAAAAATAGAATTTTTTGAAGGAAAGAATCAGTGATTGTCTAATTAGAAATAAGAAGTTAAATATATAAAAGGCGTTGGTTAATAATGAGCAACAAAAATATAGAGCAATTTATGATTAATGAAATTGAACCGGCCACCGAAAAAGTTGTAGCCGTTAATATTAACAAAATTTCCTCAAACCCCTATCAACCCCGTGCAGAAATTGCAGAAGAAAAAATTGAAGAACTGGCGCAATCCATAAAAGCCAACGGACTTATACAGCCTGTTGTAGTGAGGAGAACAGGAAGCGGTTATCAGCTTGTTGTTGGAGAAAGAAGGTACCTTGCCTGCCGCAGGCTTGGTTGGAAGACTATTTCCGCCAGCGTAAAAACCTTGTCTGATAACGACATGGCGACTATTGCACTTGTCGAAAACCTGCAGCGCGAGAACTTAAACTTTATTGAAGAAGGGATGGGCTATGTAAGCCTGATAAAAAAGTTTAACCTGACCCAGGAAATGCTTGCTAAAAGACTGGGTAAAAGCCAGTCTACTATTGCCAACAAAATAAGGCTTCTCAAACTGGCCAAACCAGTTCGCGATCAACTTTTACAGAACGGCTTATCAGAAAGACACGCAAGAGCTTTACTCAGATTAAAATCAGAGCAGCAGCAGCTAAAAACAATTCAAGAAATTTCGGAAAGAGGCTTGACAGTTAGCCAGGCGGAAAAGCGTATAAACAATATTAGCGGTCAGGTGAAAGAGAGAAACAGCCTTAAACGCTCGAAACCAATAATCAGGGATATGCGAATTGTTTTAAATACAATTAGAGAGGCAGTTTCAATCATGCATAAATCAGGATTATATCCGGAAGTTGATGAAACTGTAGAAAAAGACTATATTGAGGTTACTATCCGCCTGACAAAAGAAATGCTCAAGCCTTAAAAAACAGGGCAATAAGAACTTAATAACCAGATCTAAAAGTGAAGCAAATAACTGCCGGGATAATCCAGGCGCAGGCTAGATATTCTTACACTATATTAAAAAGTAAAAACATCTTATTGTTTTAGATTTGGCAGCGGTTAAAAATGAATGACAGCATATAGTTAGGAGAGATAGCAAATGGCGCGAGTTATAGCAGTTGCGAACCAAAAAGGCGGTGTCGGAAAAACCACGACAGCAATTAACTTAAGCGCATCACTGGCCAAGCTTGGATCAAAGGTATTGTTGATAGA
>PWSG01000279.1 GCA_003564055.1 Syntrophomonadaceae bacterium | reverse complement strand
TCACAGGCACTAAAAAGGAAGGTTTAGCAGTTTCAACTAAATTGTTTGCTGTCGGAGCAATAATTCAGGGTCAGATCATAAATGCCAGCATGGCCCTTGAGAGCGTCAAGTCCACATATCGCATTGCCGTTCATATTACAGATGAACTTTTTGGGGCCGAAATCTCAAAAAACTCTTAAAAATGGGCACCACCAAGATTAATTTCCGCCTGGGGGTTGACTGACAGGCTTTATTCGGCTATATTAAGTAGTAATTTTATAAAACAAACCATGAACGGAACCAGTACACCATGCGCGGGGAGTCAAAGAGAAGCGCCGGCAGCTGAAAAGGCGTCACCCCTGCCTGGTGGAACTCATCCGGGAGTTGTTCACTGAAAACCTTTCTTCAGGCAAGTAAGTTTGAACCGGGAGCACCGTTATTGCATCGAGGGGATGGCCTTTCATATAAGAGGCCGTTAACAAGAGTGGTAACGCGGAAGCAAGCCCTTTCGTCTCTTTTAAATTGAGATGAAAGGGCTTTTTGTTTGCAAACCGGTAAGGGGGATTTCCAATGGGTAGAGTAGCGGTAAAAGAAGAGCGGTGCAAGGGCTGTGGTTATTGCCTTGAAGTCTGTAAGGAAGGGAATCTTTACCTTGACAGCACCAGGCGCAACCGCAGCGGCTATAGCGTGGCAACTTTTTCCGAAGACAAGGTATGTTCAGGGTGTGCGCTCTGTGCAGAAATCTGCCCGGATGTCGCCCTGGAAGTATACAGGTAGTTATCGTCAAAGACTGGAAACAAAATTGATCAATTAACGAGGAACCCAACTATGACAGAAAAACAACTTTTAAAGGGTAGCGTTGCCCTGGCCCAGGGCGCCATTGATGCCGGGTGCCGCTATTATTTCGGCTACCCGATCACTCCGCAAAATGATATTCCGGAATATCTTTCAGCAGCGCTGCCGGCAGTAGGTGGTGTCTTTATCCAGGCCGAGAGTGAACTGGCATCTATTAACATGGTTTTAGGCGCTGCTGCTTCAGGCAAGATGGCCATGACATCGTCATCAGGACCGGGTATTTCTCTGATGCAGGAGGGTCTTTCTTACCTGGCCGGGTCTGAATTACCGGCCGTTGTGGTAAATATAACCCGCAGTGGACCGGGCTTAGGAGGTATCGCCCCGACCCAGGGTGACTACATGCAGGCCACCCGGGGCGGCGGCCACGGTGATTACCGCCTGATTGTTCTTGCCCCCAATTCAGCCCAGGAAATGTACGATCTGGCCGGTGAAGCTTTTCGCCTCGCCTTCAAGTACCGCAACCCGGCCATGATTCTCGGTGACGCCATCCTCGGTCAGATGAAAGAACCGGTCATGTTAAGAGAAGCTCTTTCACCCCCGCAGAACAGCCCCTGGGCCTTGAGCGGTGCAAAAGATCGTCAGCCCCGCCTTGTAAAATCACTTTACCTTAAAGACGGCGAGATGACGGTGCATAACCTGAAACTGCTCGACAAATATAAGGCCCTACAGGAAAAGGAGGTTAAAGTTGAAATAGATTGTCCCACCCGCTGCGATCTCATCGTTGTCGCTTTCGGTTCCTGCAGTCGCATCGCCCGCACGGCGGTAGACCGGGCTTGCCTGCAAGGCTTAAAGGTTGGTTTGGTGCGGCCAATCTCGCTCTTCCCCTTCCCCGAGAAGGCTGTTCGCGAAGAGGCACAAAAGGCCGGCCGGGTTTTAGTTGTGGAGATGAACACCGGGCAAATGCTTGAAGATGTTAAGCTGGCCTGTAACGGTAACAGTGAAGTTTATTTCAAGAGTTATCCCGGCGGTGCTGTCCCGACACCGGAAGAAATTGAGAAAGAAATCGAAGTTATAGTCGGTAAAGGAGGTCTCAGGCATGTCAATAGCAGCTAAAAAAAGAGTTTTTGCCTCACCGGCATCATTAACAGATAATAAATTTCATTTCTGCCCGGGCTGCCATCATGGCCTGGTTCACCGCCTGGCAGCCGAAACCATCGACTACTATGATTTGAGCTCAAAAGCCATTGGTGTAATCGGGGTCGGTTGCGGCGTATTCCTTTATGATTACCTGGCTATTGACTGCTGTGAATCTCCCCACGGAAGGGCCCCTGCGGTCGCCACGGGAATAAAAAGGTCAAACCCCGACAGCTTTGTTGTAACCTACCAGGGAGACGGCGACCTGGCTGCGATCGGCACCAGTGAAATTATTCATGCCGCCAACCGTCAGGAAAGCATCACCATAATTTTTGTCAACAACAGTGTATATGGTATGACCGGCGGTCAGATGGCTCCGACCACCCTGCCCGGTCAGAAAACAACAACCACCCCCGCCGGTCGTCAGCCGGTCGGTGATGGTTACCCGATTAATGTGGCCGAATTAATTTCAACACTGAAGGGTACTGCCTTTGCCGCAAGGGTGGCCTGCCACAGTCATACGCACATCCGCACAGCCCGTAAGGCGATGCGCCGTGCTTTTCAGGCCCAGATTGAAAAACGCGGCCTGGGGTTGATCGAACTGTTGTCTGCCTGCCCTACCAACTGGCGCATGACGCCGCAGCAATCGGTCAGACGTCTTGAGGCAGAAATGATCAATACTTTTCCGCTGGGCACTTATAAAGATTTTTAAAGGATTATTCTTATATTTATTCTTTTTTTTGGAGGAGATGGAAATGGAGTATTCTGTAGTTATGTCGGGGTTTGGCGGACAGGGGGTTCTGATGATGGGCGAACTGCTCGCACACTGCGGTATGAAAGCCGGTCTTAATGTGACCTGGATGCCCTCCTATGGAGTGGAAATGCGTGGAGGCGCAGCTAACTGCACAGTGGTGCTGTCGGAAAATCAGATCGGTGCCCCCATTACCGGTACGCCTAAAGCAGTTATTGCCATGAGCGAACCCGCCCTGGATAAATTTGGAAGCAGGTTGCCCGAAAATGGCCTGCTCATGATTAACAGTTCCCTGGTATGCAAGGATAACAGCACCTATGGCCAAAATGGCATTAAAACAGTTTTTATCCCCACCCGTGAACTGGCCGAAGAGAGCGGCAACGAAAAAATGGCCAACCTGGCCATGCTCGGCGCTTTTCTGGCCCAGACCGGTGTTCTGGAGCTGGAGCGGGTTAAAAAAGAAGTAAGGTCATTTTTGCCCCCGCACAAGAGCAACCTGGCCGAAGGTATCGAAAAAGCCCTGCTTAAGGGGAAGGAATATATCGATTCACTATAAAGGAGAGATTTTTCGATCCGGAAAAGACAGTTCTTACAGGCTGAACGGTGACCAGGGCCGGTTAACCATGCAGGGTTAAAATGATTAATCGCCATACATGAAAAGTGCCACTTATAAAGAATTATTTTTGGTTAAGTTTTCATCGTTCTGAGAAATAACAGCCAGATCATTTTGTATCAAACAAAGAAATGGTCTGCCCCCTCAAGCTGTCCCCAATATGATCCCCTATATGATTGGATTGCGTAGTAATATAACCCTAACCCGGACAAGCCGGTGCCATAAAAGTTGTTTTTCAAAATGACTCCTTATAAACCCAGTGTAGATAAGTGTTTCCGGGATCACTTAAAAATCTTGCCAAAAATGTGCAGCACTTCAGGATTAAGGACCTAACAAAAAAGTAAATTCCTTTCTTATTATTGCAGGAATAGTGCGAACAATAGCGAATGTACTTTTGATCATAATTTAACCGTTATCTCCGGTCCGGTTAAATCCCCGGATAAACTCACTCCAGAGGAGGGCTATATTTTGGTGATAAACTTCAATAATGTTCCGGGTACGCGGGAAGAGATGCTGGCATTACAGGAAAAAGGACTGGTCTGGACCGTAAAGCACGCCTATGAAAACTGTGATTTTTACAGAAAAAAACTGGATGATGCCGGAGTCTCTCCGGGTGATATCAAAAGTTTGGATGACATTTCAAAACTGCCTTTTACTGAAAAACAGGACCTGAGGGAAGCTTATCCATTTGGATTAATGTCCGTTCCGGAGAGAGATATTATAAGAATTCATGCTTCTTCGGGAACCACCGGCAAGAAGACTGTTGCCTATTATACCAGGCAGGATCTTGACGATTGGATGGAAATGATGGCCAGGTGCTGGCATTTTGCGGGAATTACACCCGAGGACAGGGTGCAGATCACCGTGGGTTATGGTTTATGGACGGCAGGTGTCGGTTTCCAGCTCGGGATTGAAAGACTTGGTGCAATGGCCATTCCGGTTGGTCCCGGCGGAAACGAGCTTCAAATGGAGATGTTGATCGACCTCGGGGCTACAGCAATCTGCTGCACTTCTTCTTATGCCCTGCTGCTGGCCGAAGAAGTCAATAAACAGGGAGTGCAGGATAAAATTAAGTTAAGAGTGGGAGTGATCGGTTCTGAAAGATGGGGCAAAAAGATGCGCGCCAGGATCGAAGAACTGCTGAATATCGAAACTTTCGACATTATCGGTATGACTGAAACATACGGACCCGGCACAGGAATTGACTGTCATGTCCACGAAGGAATTCATTACTGGTCCGATTACCTGATCTTTGAGATTATCGATCCTGTCACCGGAATAGAGGTTCCCCCTGGAGAGGAAGGCGAAATGGTTGTCACGACCATGCGAAAGGAAGGAATGCCCCTGATTCGTTACCGGACCAGGGATATAACCCGCCAGATCATAGAAGAATGTCCCTGCGGAAGCCCCTTTTTCCGGATAGACCGTATTTTAGGCCGGACTGATGACATGTTCAAGTTCAGGGGAGTTCTGGTCTATCCCGGGCAGATCGATCAGATGATCTCTGAAATGGAAGGGCTTAACTGTGAATACCAGGTTATTCTCAAACGTGATCAAGGCAGGGACAGCATGCTTTTACGCGTGGAGTGCACCCAGGACTTTTGCGGCGATCGCAGCGAACTTGCCGAAGAATTTCTCAGGATGACAAAAGCAAAAGTCGGGGTTTCGCCGCAGGTAGAGATTGTTGACTGCCAGTGCCTGCCGCGGACTGAAAGGAAAGCAAAGCGGGTATTTGACGAAAGAGATATTTAAGGAGTGTCTATATGCCCAGGGTTCCCCAAAAGAAAAATGACTTAACAGCAGCCGGTCAAAATATGGGAGAACCAGTTTCCTTTTTGCCGGGCGAGATAAATGAGATTGCTGCAGAAGAGTGGTTGAATGATGCGGTAATATTGATGCGCTCAACTATTGAAACCGATATTTCCTTTTTTATTGCCTATGACCAGCTGCAGGGTGAGCTGACGGCTTACCTTTCACAGGACAGGGAAGGCGAACCGCTCTGGCAGAAAATGCAGTGGAAAACCGGTAAAGAAGTTGCAGGATTATTTTCCGGGAGCCCTGCTGACCAGGTTCCCGAATTTAATAAGATTATGACTCCCCTGCTTAAGCAAAAATGTTCTTCACTGCTGCTTCACCCTGTAAAACTTACTTCAAACAACTTTGGCCTGGTCGGGGCAGGATCTTTCAATAAAAAGGCCTTTCCTTCCAGCGGTGAAAAGCTGCTGGAGCTGATCGGCCATAATATAACAAATTTATGGGAAAATAAAGATCGGCAAAGTTCATTTCTTAAGCTGCGCAAAGAGATGGATGCCCTGATGCGTTTCAGCAAGTATTTGTCTACGAATACAGACGACCTGGAGGTCGTCCTGGAGAAAATATTAGATGAGTTGAAGTCGACCATTGATGTGGAAAGCTGCGGCGTTTTACTTTATGATTATGAAAAGAAGGTTCTGGTTTTACAAAAACCGGCCTTCGGTGTCAACAACGATCAATTTGCTTCTTATGCCCTCTCTACCGATACCGATGCAGAAAACGGGATTGGAGTAGCTGTAAAGGTATTCCTGACCGGGAAACCTTACATTTGCAACATGACTGATCGCGATCACGTAACCAACCAAAAACTGGCCAGGATTTACGGAGCGCGCAGCTCGCTTTCCGTTCCCCTTGTGGTCGATAACAGGAGAACCGGGGTGCTTCATACAATAAACAAAAAGAAAGGCTCTTTTACAACCGATGATGCCCGTCTCCTTGAACTGCTAGCTTACCAGCTGGCCATTGTTATAGAAAATGTCCGCCTATTCAAGCAGCTGGAAAAGAAAAACGAGCTGCTCCGCCACTCCATGGATGTCCATAACAAACTGACCAGGCTGGTTTTAAGAGACAAAGGTTTTGAAGAGATTATTTTCACCCTGGCCCAATTGATAGAACGGGATATTATTGTCCAGGATCAGTTTTTCAAAATACTCGGATCACACCTGAGCGGTGAAGAAGAAAACCTGTTTTTAATTGAAAAAGCGATGGCGAAAGGACTCTGGGATGATCAAAATTACCGCAAACTAATCCAGCAGGTCAATAATTTCAAGCAGGCGGTGTTCTTTACTCCTTTCCCGGAAGGTGGCATGACCCGGGCACGGCTGATTGCACCGATTACACTGGCAAACAACATTATGGGTTATGTTTCAATCCTGGAAAACGAATTTCAGAAACTTGGCGAGATGGAATTTCTTGCCATTGAACATGCCGTAACAGTTTTTACCCTGAAAATGATGCAGAGTAAGATTGCCTACGAAGCGGAGGAGAGAGTCAGCGGTGATTTTATTGATGATCTCTTAAACGGCAGTTATCATTCTGCCAAAGATATGATCCAGAGGGCTTCGTACATCGGTTGTGACCTCTCCGATCCATACCAGGTTATCTGTGTCGACATCGATGATTATTCCAGGCACCTTAGCAAACAAAAAGGCAATGAAGGGTTTAGATCACAGTTAAAAAGG
>PWSG01000063.1 GCA_003564055.1 Syntrophomonadaceae bacterium | reverse complement strand
CCTCCTCGCTTAGCAGCGTTTTTAAATAACTCTTTCCAGGTGCCTGCAGGCATGACAATTAATATTCACTGCTGCTGCCATACTTGCAATGTGCGACGGGTAATCTTCGATGTGCACTGCCAGGGCAAAATTTCTTCCGCCAAAGCCCTGCGGCCCCACTCCCAGATCGTTAATTTTATCCTTAATTGTTTTTTCCAGTTCAGCAAAGCGCTTGTCAGGGTGGCTTTCACCTACATGACGGAAAAGAGCCTTTTTGGCCTGTACGGCAACCTTGTCAAAAGTACCGCCGATGCCAACACCAACAACGATAGGGGGACACGGGTTCGGCCCCGCAGCCTTAACATGATTAACTACAAAATCAATGAATCCGGCTTCCCCGTCCGACGGTTTAAGCATCTTTACAGCGCTCATATTTTCACTGCCGCCGCCTTTGGGCGCAAAAAAGATTTTTACCTTATCACCTGGAACAAGCTCTGTATAGATTACTGCAGGGGTATTATCACCTGTATTTTTACGTTCGTAGAGCGGGTCTGTTACTATAGACTTGCGCAGATAACCTTCATCGTAACCCTTTTTTACCCCGGCATTGATCGCCTCTTCCAGCGTCCCGCCGGTCAGGTGAACTTCCTGCCCCCACTCAACAAAGAATACGGCAAACCCCGTATCCTGACAAATCGGAATTTGCTCATCGCGGGCAATTTCCACATTTTCAATCAACTGCTTTAACACTTCTTTACCGGTTGGCGATTCTTCTGTTTCCAGGGCATCTTTCAATGCTGTAAAAACATCCTCCCCCAGATAAATATTCGCCTCTTCGCACATTTCAGCCACATGTTCCGTGATAGTTGAAGCGGCAAGTTCCCGCAAAACCATACACCTCCCTTGTTATTCTTATATTGAACCCTTAAAAGCTCAATACATCTAATTAATTTTCTGCTTTTAGTTTTAAAATTCCTGCTTGCTGTTATAGAAATTACTATAATTCTAAAATTTATTTTCTAACATGGCGACATAGCGTCAATATTTGCACCCTTAAATTATCATTTTCTACTCATTTTCAGCCCTCAGAGGTCTCAACTTTTTCCATCAGGCTTTCCCAGTCATGGTCCACTTCTTCCTGCAAAGCTTCGACTCTTATATCTTCCATCTGTTTAAAACGACGCTGACCTTCAAGGTAATCTTTTAGCGGTGTTCTTTTTCCCTCTGGTTTGCAGGTTAATTTCCATGAAACACCGTTAATAATCTCATAAAGAGGGAAAAACCCTGTTGAAACAGCCAGCCTGGAAAGATGGATAGTATCTGCAGATTCTGTCCCCCAGCCGGGCGGACAGGGCGACAAAATATGTATGAAGCGAAACCCTCTTATTTCCTGGGCTTTTTTAAGCTTCTGTTCCATGTCTTCCGGAAACGCCACCGTTGCAGTGGCAGCATAGGGAATACTGTGCGCGGCCATAATCTGCATAATATCTTTTTTCTGGCCTTCTTTGAAGAGCGGATATGGAGCTGTGTTTGTGCGGGCCCCGAAGGGTGTAGCGGAACTTGTTTGCATTCCCGTATTCATATATGCTTCATTATCATAACATACAAAAATGTAATCCTCGTTGCGCTGGGCAGCTCCCGATAAAGCCTGTAAACCAATATCAAATGTACCACCGTCACCTGCTAAAACCACAACTGTCGTATCAGTCATTCCCTTAGCGTTAAGACCGCGCCTCACTCCACTGCCTACCGACCCGGCACTGGGAAACGGGCAGTGCAGGATCGGACATTTCAGGGCAGTTAGCGGCGGCATGCCGGTAATGATACTCCAGCAGGATGCAGTAAGAACCACGGCTAAATTTGTTCCCAGGGCCTTGGTCAAATAACGGACAGCCAGGGCTGCTCCACAGCCGGGACAGGCATTATGTCCGGCATACATCATTTCAGGCACAAGATTCATCTCTTCAATCCTCATCTTAAATCAACTCCCCAGGTTTGCTCTAAATGACCTTCGGTTTTTTCTTGCTCGATGATTTTTTTAAGCATCTCATAAGTTAAATCAATACCACCGGCAAGAATTATATCCTGCACCGCAGGAGGATTTTCCATTTCGTAAATTGCAGAACGCAGTTCCTGTGCAAATATTCCACCCATACCTGTCGAACAATTCCGATCGATAACTATTACTTTTTCAACACCATGCGCCTCAATTACACTGCGCAAATCTTCGCAGGGGAACGGTCGGAACATCCTGAGCTGAATCAAGCCCGTATTATTTAGACCCGGCAGAGACCATCTAACTGTCTCGGCAGTGGCCCCCGCGGCCATGATTACAGTTTTAACTCCCGGTGCTATAACACTGTCAATTACGTCATAACCCCGTTCAAAAGTTTCCATAAATCTTGAATTTATGCTTTTTAACAAGCCTGGCGCCCGCTGCATGGCATCGTGGCGCTCCCTGATCAGGTGAATCTGGTTATCACCGGTTGTCAGGCCGTGCATATTAGCAGGAGAACCGGGCCTGACCTGGGCCTTGAACGAAGGCTTACCGACAAAAGCACGCGCTTTATCCTCTTCAGGGACATCTACAGCTTCGTAAGTGTGTGATATATAAAACCCGTCAAAAACAACCATGCAGGGTAAAAGCAGCTCTTCGCTGAGCAGAAAAGCCTGTATAATTGTATCCAATACTTCCTGGGCTCCTGAACAGTAAATTTGTAACCAGCCCGTATCACGCTGACTGAGACTGTCGCCCTGATCTGGATCCAGGCACCATGGAGCGCCGATGGTCCTGTTCACATTGGCCATTACAATAGGTACGCGGGCGCCGCTGCACCAGTGAATCATTTCATGCATGTAAGCAAGGCCGTGTGAAGCTGTAGCTGTAAAAACCCTTGCTCCCGCTGCTGCCGCTCCGTAACAGCAGGCCAGGGCGGCATATTCTGATTCCACACTGACAAAATCGCCACCCAGCTCTCCCCTGGCGTCAAAATTTGCCAGGGTTTCAACAATTGCTGTCTGGGGCGTAATGGGATATGCAACTACCAGGTCAATCCCTGCCCTTTGAACAGCTACCGCTGCTGCCTGACTCCCACTCATTAATTCAAAAGGCATATTACCTGCCTCCTTCCATGACCAGTGCCCGCGAGGGGCATTCTCTGAAACAGATACCGCAGCCTTTACAATAATCCATGTTTAGCTCATAGCGGCCATCAACCATGTCAACTGCCAGGTCGGGACAAAACATGTAACAGATACCGCATGAATTGCATGTTCCACAGCCAAGGCAGCGGGATGCTTCAGCAAAAGGTGCTGCCTGCTTATTCTGAAGTTTAAGGGTTCCTTTGGCTGCAAGATTTAAATCTTCAAATTTTACTGCACCTTGTTCAGCCTTAAAAAGTTCCGGTTCGGGCAAACCCTCGATACGCGCCATAATTGCCTTTGCGGCAATTCGCCCTGCATGAATCGCTTCCGGAACAGTAGCCGGTCCAGTTACCAGGTCACCACCGGCAAAAAGTGCGGCCGGGCTTTCCAGGTTATCGAAAATTGAATAATCCTTTTCCTGTCCCAAAGCCATGATCACCGTGCCGCAGGACTTATTGAAAGCGCAGCTTTGATCAATAAACAAACCTTCACGGTCGGTTCTGCAGTGATCTAAAATCATGCTGCTTACAGCCCCAGCTTCTGCATTAATCTCACGGGGCAGCGCATTGCAGATTAATTCAACTCCTTCGTGCTCTGCCGCTTCAACTTCAACCTGCCCGGCAGGCATCTCGGCCCTGCTGCGGCGATAAATCAGGGTGACATGTGTTACCCCGTCCAGGCGCAGAGCGCTGCGAGCGCTGTCTATAGCGGCATTACCTCCACCTATGACAATAACTGGATCAGCTATCTTCAAGCGTTCTCCGCTGTTATACAGCTTTAAAAAATCAAGCGCACTCCAAACTCCCTCGTTTTTTTCTCCCTTAATTCCTGCAATGCGGGACTTCCAGGCCCCGGGAGCAAGGAACACCTCGTCAAAATCAGCATATAGCTCGGCAAGAGAAATATCTTTGCCGATATTGCAGCCTGTTATGAATTTTATACCCTCATCTTCCAGCAGGGTCAGCTCACTTTTTAATACCCTGCGCGGCAAACGGTATTCAGGAATTCCTAAGGCAAACATGCCGCCTGCTGCTTTTTCTCTTTCAAAAACACTAACATCGTAACCACCGCTATTTAAATAGAACGCGCAGCTCATACCGGCAGGCCCTGATCCGACAACTGCTACAGTGCCTTTAAAGCTTTGCGGCTTAATTTTTGGACTGTAATTATCCAGACGCCACTGCCCGATAGCTCTCTCCACAGCAGGAATTTCAATTTCCTGGTCCAGCTGACTGCGATTGCATTCTTCGGTGCAGGGATGGAAACAAACATACCCGGTCAGGGCCGGAAAAGGATTATAGCGGCTCATCACCTGCCAGGCTTCATCCCACCGTTCACGCTTTACCGCTTCCATCCATGCCGGTATTTCTCCATCCAATAGGCAGCCCTGGCGGCATGGTGAAAGGCTTTCCGCTCGCCTGGGGGTCAGGAAACGCCATTCCCCGGTTTTGTTTACTGTAACAGGCTCTGTCCCGCAGGCATAACATACTTCTTCCCTGGTTATCTCAGGTAACAAGACGTTTCACCTCCTTAACACTTTCGTACCCTTCGCTTACTGCGCTTATATTTGCTTCAAGTCTGGCCGTTACCCTTTTTTTAATTGAATTAGTCAAGCTCTCAAGCGATGCGAAACCGCTAAGTGAAGCCATCGCTCCGAGCATCACTGTATTTACCATCGGAAAACTGCCAATAGCCAGCTTATATTTCCAGGCGATTTCCGTAGCGTCTACAGCATATATGTTGTAATTATTTTTCCTTGTCGTGTTTATAAAAAGGTTACCGTCTTCTGATTCCCCGGCATTAACCAGTAAAGTACCACCCTCTTTTAAGCCCGCAACAGAAGTTTCAACGGCAAGGCTGGAATCGAAAACTACAACATAGTCGGGCTGGTAGATTCGGCTGCGCGGCATCAGGCGGTCCCTGCTAATGCGGATAAAAGCGGTTACAGGAGCGCCTCTTCTTTCAGCTCCGAATAAAGAAAAAGCCCTCGCATAATTACCATCAAGAAAAACAGCTTCTGCAAATATTGAAGCTGCGACCACAATTCCCTGGCCGCCTCGGCCATGCAGCCTGAATTCAAACATTTCTTCCATGAATAATCATCCTTCCCTGCAATATTTTTCACGCTGTAATTGTTTGCTTGCAAAATATTGCACAGTTATTGTTAGCCAGGCAGAGAGTCTTTCTTTTTCTCCTGCAGTTTCTCTTCGGCAATGATATCGGCAATTTCTTCAGGAAGCCGCTTTTGCTCTCGCGAACGGCGGAACAGCTCTTTCAACCTGCCTTCTATACGGGAAATTTCATTTTTTATTTCAACTGTGTCTTTAACACCCTGTCTGCTGTACTCGACAAAGATAATACCCCCGGCGTTTATAATATAATCGGGAGCATATAAAATACCGCGATCATGCAAAACGGCACCAAATCTTTCTTCTTTTAAAATATTATTCGCAGCTCCGGCAACTATTCTGCACTTTAGAAGCGGCAAAGAATCCTCGTTAATCGCACCGCCTCCACCGCAGGGTGCAAAAATATCGCACTTTTGGTCAAATATTTGATCGGGTCCTACAACTTTTGCGCCCCACTTTAAAGCAGCCATATCAATTTTAGCCTGGTCAAGATCGGCAACGATCAGGTTTGCACCTTCATCTGCAAGATGCTGGCAGAGCGCCTGTCCGACGCTTCCAATACCCTGCACGGCGATACAAAGACCTTTTAATTCAGGTGAACCATACACCTCTTCTGCACAGGCCTTAATCCCTTTCCAAACTCCAAAAGCCGTATACGGTGAAGGACTTCCCAGTGATCTGCCGCCGATAACATGATCTGTTTCTGCAAGGATGCAGTCCAGATCATCTTCCCCCACTCCCATATCCGCGGCAGTAATAAATCTTCCATTCATTCTGTCCACAAAACGTCCGTACGCCCTGAACAGTGCTTCGCATTTATCGCTGCATGGATCTCCTATTATTACCCCCTTGCCTCCTCCCAGGGGCAGTTCAGCTGCTGCCGACTTATAGCTCATGCCCCGGGCAAGGTTCATAGCATCTTCAACTGCTTCATATTCTGACGGGTAAACCCACATCCTGGTTCCGCCAAGCGCCGGGCCGCGCGCAGTACTGTGAATAGCAATTGCTGCTTTTAAACCCGTTTCACGATCCTGAACCAAAACCACCTCTTCAAAATCCTGTTCAGCCATTTTTTTTAAATAGCCAGACATTCGCACCCCTCCCTAAACATTTTTCTGCTAGTATATGGTCGCAATTTTCGTACCATATATGACAAAAAAATAGCTGGCAAAAAAAGATAAATAGCTAGATAAGCTTGTGGTAGTGAAGTTTATTATAGAGGTTGCGGATCGAAATATTCATTCGGCGTGCGGCTTCGGCCTTATTGCCTTCAGCTTCATGCATTGCCTTCTTAAGAATACTTTTTTCCCAGTCGCGGTGCATATCTTTTAACGTGCCCTTGAGCGGCTCAACAGCGTTTTCTCTTCCTTCGGGCGAAGAAATAAAGGGCATCATCAAGTGTTTTTCTTCAATAACAGTTTCATCGCGATCCAGGTTAATAAGGGCCCTGGCAATCACATTTTGCAGTTCGCGCATGTTTCCGGGCCAATCGTATTCTTTTAGGCGGCGGTAAACAGCGGGCGTGGTTTCGACGACGGTACGTCCGTATTCACTGGCATAGCGGGAAAGAAAGTAATTAACAAGAAGAGGGATATCGCTTTTAATCT
>PWSG01000222.1 GCA_003564055.1 Syntrophomonadaceae bacterium | reverse complement strand
TGTAACGTGGCATTTTCATAAAGTCTTTCTGTCCTGTTAAGATATTAGGCGGTCAGCCAGTTTTTTACCCACAATGGCGGCAACGTCTGCTGCAACATAGTGATCGGCCGCAGCATCAAAAAGTATCGTAGCCCAGGCTCCATGTTCTTCTGCAGGCAGCCTGTAGCAGAGGCAAACAGGCAAACGTGGCAAGGCTCTCCATTCAAAAGCCAGGTCACCCATGTGCGGCAACGGCCATCCTCCGTTAGCTCTACAGCTACTTCGCAGTCCTTCGATATTATCGCCCCAGTATTCAGCGAGCATGTTGCCGCAGTAACCCTGAAAAGCCTGCTGGTAAAAAAGTCCACCAATTTCACTCAAATTAACCCAGCGTCCTGCTAGCGGTTGACCATCTGCCCGTTCGAGATAATGCAACCACAGAGTTTCAGTTTGCAGTGAAGCAGGTTGACCATTGTGATCGGTTATTATAAGTGATGGCCAATTAATCTTATATTCACGGGTCAAGTGTTCACCGCCAAGAATGTAACTGCCATTTTTTTCATCAGCTATACTCATTGCTGCCAGCCTTGCCAGCTTGTGCGGATCACGCCCTGTGAGCTTTTCCCTGTACTGTGCACAGAGTTGCTGCAGGGAATGCCGCCGTTTGTTTTCATTATTTGCTTCGTCCAGTCCAAAGGGCCACGCGTCTGATTTTTCAGAAGGCACTGACTTCACCACCTTGTATTTACAACTGCGGACATTATAGCTATTTTTTTTAGATCCAGTCAAGGAAGCTTTTCTTTGCGAATACTATTAAGAGAATAGAGGAAGGGTTTCCAGGCTGAAGAATATCTATTATTATAATGAAAAAGTTTTAAGCAAAGGGAGTTGAAAGACGTGCGCATAGGGATTGCCGGTTATGGCCAGATGGGAAAATTGATTCGCCAGAAAGCCCTGGATAAAGGTTTCGAGGTGCCTGAGGTTATAGATCCCGACAGTAGTGCTGCAGAAGTAACATCACGGGAACTTACTTCCATATCATCGCCGCTTGATGTTATAATAGATTTTACTTATCCGCAGGCAGTGGTTAATAATGTCGAAAACTATGGGAAATTGAAGGTTCCTGCAGTGATTGGAACAACCGGCTGGTATGATCAGATGGAAAGTGGAGCTGAAATTGTTGAGAAAACAGGAATTGGCCTGGTCTGGTCTGGAAACTTTTCTCTTGGGGTAAACCTGTTTTTCCAACTGGTTGAAGCCGCGAGCCTGATTATGAATCGCTTTCCGCAATACGATGCTGCTATTCATGAGTATCATCATCGTTATAAAGCTGACAGTCCTTCAGGTACGGCGCAAATGATTGGCGATATTCTGGTTAAGAAGCTGGACAGAAAAAATGCATTTATAAGCGAATTAGCCGAAGAAAAAGTCAAAGAGCAAGAAATTCATCTTTCC
Organism: Syntrophomonadaceae bacterium; assembly: GCA_003564055.1. Lineage (GTDB taxonomy): Bacteria > Bacillota > Dethiobacteria > DTU022 > DTU022 > T3SED10-7. Next base: position 5,438 of record PWSG01000222.1, on the reverse strand, counting down.
TCGACCAGGGTTGGTTCGATCCCCGGCACGCACCAGGTTATTTTCGACAGCGATTTAGATACTATTGTTTTAGAGCATAGGGCCAGAAACCGCGAGGGTTTTGCTGAAGGGGCCCTGGTTGCAGCAAGTTGGATTTGCGGAAGAAAAGGTCTCTTTAATATAAATGAGATGATGGAATCAGTAATTGGGGGTGCGGAAAATCGAGAATATTTTTAGAGGTGTTCATACAGCTTTAATCACTCCATTTACTTCAACTGGAGCAGTGGACATTAGAGCATTTAAGCTTTTGGTAGAACATCAAATTGAATCAGGTATTGATGGGCTGGTCCCCTGTGGCACGACGGGAGAGAGTTCAACGCTATCACACGAAGAACATGATCGGGTTATTGCTCTGACTGTTGAGTATGCTGATGGGCGGGTCCCTGTAATTGCCGGTACGGGCAGCAACGCAACTTCAGAAGCGATCCAGCTTTCGCAGCATGCAGAACATTCTGGGGTTGATGCAGTGCTTTTAGTAAATCCATATTATGTTAAACCGACCCAGAAAGGCCTTTATCTGCACTTTAAAGCTGTTGCTGAATCGGTTTCAATACCCTGTATCCTCTACAATATACAAAGCCGCTGTGGTGTAAATCTTGAGAATGAAACCCTTTATCGTCTAATGAGTGAAAACAAAAACATTGTCGGAGTTAAAGAAGCATCTGGCAGCTTAGAGCAGATGAAAAATTTGTTAAGCCTGCGTCATAATGAATTTGTGGTGCTTTGCGGTGATGATAACATGACTGTTGACCTGATCGAGGCAGGCGGTAATGGTGTTGTTTCGGTAGCGGCTAACCTTATCCCGCGCCAGATGAAAGAAATGGTTCACAGCGCTATTGACGGCAACATAAAAAAGGCCCGGGAGCTGGAAGATCGCTTGATGCCTTTTTTCAAAGCTTGTTTCATTGAAACCAACCCTATTCCAATCAAAACAGCGATGGCGATGAAAAAATGGTGCCGGGAATCTTTTCGGCTGCCAATGTGTTCGCTTTCCAGTGAAGCACACTATGATGTAATTAGGGAAGCGATGGCTGAGCTTGAAATTCCAGAAGGCGGTATTTAAAACAAATTAAATAAGGAGTCAGTTATGGCAAAAGTTAATTTGAACTACCGAAAACTAAGCGCAGGATATCTTTTTCCCGAAATAGGGCGCAGGATTAAAGCATATCAGCAGGCAAACCCCCAGGCCAAAGTACACCGCCTGGGAATTGGCAACACCACTGAACCGCTTACTCCTTCGGTAGTCTCGGGCTTGCATGATGCAGTAGAACGCCTGGCTCAAGTAGAAACTTATACAGGTTATGGTGATGAACAGGGTGAAGAGGTTTTGCGTGAGGCACTGGCCCGTTTTTATAGTCAAAGAGACGTAAATCTTGACAAGGATGAATTTTTTATCAGCGACGGGGCCAAGCCCGATGCCGGCAATATCCAGTCAATTTTTAGCACCACGAACCTGGTTGCTTTCCAGGATCCCGCCTATCCAGTCTACGTTGACTCAAATGTTATTGCAGGTCGTTCAGGTTCTTATAACAGTAATCAGGGCAATTATAGCGGCTTTGTTTACATGGTTTGCAACAGTGAAAATGGTTTTATCCCTGAACCACCAGGCGAAAAGGTCGACATGATTTACCTATGCAGTCCGAATAATCCTACAGGTGCTGTTGCTAAGCATAAAGAGCTGGAGAGGTTTGTCGATTATGCTCGTTATGAGAAAGCTGTGATAATATTTGATGCTTCTTATGCCGAGTTTATTTCTGATTCTGCGCTGCCCAGGTCCATTTACGAGATTAAAGGGGCAAAAGAATGTGCGATTGAGATAAACAGTTTTTCCAAATTTGCCGGTTTTACAGGGGTGCGTCTTGGTTGGACAATAGTGCCCAGGGCCCTGGTTTGTGAAGATAGTGAGCCCGGTGAATTGCACCGCTTCTGGTTGCGCAGGCAGACCACTTGCTTCAACGGTGCTTCAAACATTTCACAGAGTGGTGGACTGGCAGTCCTATCTAAAGAGGGTTTGAGTGAATGTGCTGCGGTAATTGGATATTACATGGAAAATGCGCGCGTTATCCGGGAAGGCCTTTTTGACAAAGGTCTTGAAGTTTACGGTGGGGTGAATGCCCCATATTTATGGCTAAAAGTGCCGCCCGGGCTTTCTTCCTGGGAGTTTTTTGACAAATTACTTTATGAAGCGCAGGTTGTTGGCACACCGGGTTCAGGATTCGGCCCTTCCGGAGAAGGCTACTTTCGCCTGAGCGCCTTTGGTCACCGCGAAGATGTGGAAGAAGCTGTTAAAAGCATACAGGACAAAATCAAATTGTGATTTGCAGAATAGAAAAATGAAAAAAATATTGTAAAGATCAGGTGTTTCCAGTTTTAAAAGTAATCAGGCAAGTGGAGGTGGCGAAGTTGAATGAAAAAAAGATGCCTTTAAGCAAAGAACAGCTTGAAAAAATAGCAGTTAAATATCCGACCCCATTTATCATTTATGATGAGAAGGCTATTCGAAACAATGCGCGGCATATATATAGAGCCTTTTCATGGGTAAAAGGTTTCAAAAACCATTTTGCTGTTAAAGCCTGTCCGAATGCGACCATTTTAAAGATTTTACGTGAGGAAGAAATGGGGGTCGACTGTAGTTCACTGCCCGAACTGCTGCTTTCTGAAAAGGCAGGCTTCGAAGGAGAAGATATTGTCTTTACCTCTAATGACACACCTGCCGAGGAATTCGCTGCGGCTGCCCGCCTGGGGGCGGTTATAAACCTCGATGATATTGCACACATCGAAACCCTGGAGAAAAGCGCAGGTATTCCCGAGTTAATTTCATTTCGCTATAACCCGGGGGATGCACGCACGGGCAATGTTTTAATCGGTGAACCCCGGGAAGCTAAATACGGGGTGACCCGTGATCAAATAATTGAAGCATACCGGGTCATGAAGGCTAAAGGGGCTAAACGCTTTGGACTGCATACTATGGTTGCTTCGAATGAGCTGGAAGATAAATATTTTATTGAAACCGCCCGTATGCTTTTCAAGCTTGTGGTAAAATTAAAGCAGGAATGCAACATTAAAGTCGAACTGGTCAACATGGGTGGCGGTATTGGAATCCCCTATCATCCAAAAGATAAAGCAGTGGACTTAAATTATATATCCAGCGGCATGCAGGATCTTTACAGGCAGATGATTGTTCCCGAAGGGCTTGATCCGCTGAAAATAGTATTTGAGTGCGGCCGTCTTGTAACCGGTCCGCATGGTTACCTGGTCAGCAAAGTGCGTCATATTGCCCGTAAATATAAAAATTACGTTGGTCTTGATGCCTGTATGGCAAACCTGATGCGCCCGGGCTTATATGGAGCTTATCACCACATTACAATACCGGGAAAAGAAGACCTGCCGAACAAAAACCTATATGACGTTACAGGTTCTTTATGTGAAAATAATGATAAATTTGCAATCGATCGGGCGCTACCTTTGGTCGAAAAAGACGACCTGGTAGTTATCCACGATACAGGGGCCCACGGTTACGCTATGGGATTTAACTATAACGGGAAATTGCGCTCGGCTGAACTTTTACTTAAAGATGATGGTTCAGTGCAGTTGATCCGCAGGGCCGAAACGATTGATGATTATTTTGCGACTTTGCGTTTTAATAATGCGCCAGTCATTGTTTAATTCTAATAAGCTTACGAAAAGGAGTGTTTCTAAATGATTAGAAGTGACATCAGGGCATATATTAACATTGCAGCACTGGCAGTTGTTTTGCTGATGAATTTTCTCTCCAATGCTTTGCCCTTATTTGGAGAGACGCAGCAGAGCCTATCTGCCAAAAACCCGGTTTTAGTAACCCCGGCGCCATATGTATTTTCAATCTGGGGACTTATTTATTTAGGTCTTATTGCCTTTATAGTTTACCAGGCTTTGCCGCAGTATCGTGAGAACCCGGCGGTGAAGGCGGTCGGCATCTTGTTTGCTGTCAGCTGTGTATTTAACGTGCTGTGGCTTCTCTTATGGCATTCTCAGAACATAGGCTGGTCTTTTATAGTAATCATTCTTTTCCTGGTCACCCTGGTTGCAATATACCTGCGTCTTGGCGCCGTCACAGCAGAAAAAAATATATATGACCGTGTGCTGGTAAAGTTTACTTTCAGTCTCTATATAGGCTGGCTTTCAGCAGCTACTATTGTCAACTTTAATGTATGGCTTTACAGCATAGGCTGGCTGGGAACCGGTACGGGAGCAGTCTTTTTTACCATGTTAATGGTGATTATTGCAGCCCTGGTTGCCCTGGCTGTATTCTACCTGCGGCAGGATTATATATTTGCTGCTGTATTTGTTTGGGCCCTTATTGGTATAGGAGTTCGCCATGGAACTGATATAGCTTTACTGACTGCAACGGCCTGGCTGGCTGCAGCCGCAATTATTTTTTTTCTGGGCTGGATTACAGCCCGCAAAAAAGATTTGCCTTATATGCAAAAAGTGTAGTTGCCCCTTTGTTGTAAAAAATACCTGCTATTAAGATTATTGTTTTAGCCCCGGGGGGAACCCCCCGGGCTGGTTTTAATTTGGGCCTGCAAACAAGGCACTATTCCCAGGACAATTTTGAAACTTATTGGATTTTTTTTACCGGGAAGATAAGCTTATGTTAAAATAATCACCGTGTAATAATAACAGCCTGCAAAGAAAGGCAGAATTATTGATGCAAACCAATCAAGATACAAACAGTAAAAGTATTATCGTCCTTATTACCGGTTCAGTATTTATGCTTAACGCACTGATCTTTTTCTTTCAGGCCCTGACTAAAAATTTATTTCCTCCTCTTCTACTGCCTCTTCGGGAAGCTTTTCTAATTGACAATTCCCAGGTGGGGCTGCTGGTAACCCTGGTATTTTTTGGTTATGCCCTGGCCCGTTTCCCTTCAGGGATCATGGCTGATCTTATCGGCTGCACCAGGACTGTTCTTTTAGGCAGCGCGGCAATGGCATTATCATTTCTGGGTGTTGCCTTATCACCTGGTTATCCGGTTATGGCTCTTATGACCTTTATTTTAGGAATTAGCAGTGGTATTTATGTTACTGCAGGGTATACCCTGGCTGTTATTATCGGCTCCAGAAAAAAGGCTGCAACGGCTACTGCTGCATTTGAATCTTTTGGTATGCTGGCTGCCATTATTTCACCAGTCCTGGTTACATTATTTGTTCTGTTTTTAAATTGGAAACTGTTGTTTGCCGTCTCAGGTCTACTGCTGATGCTAGTTGCCATCGCTTTTTATCGTCATAGGAATAGTTCAAGAAGCTTTGAACAAGTATATGCAGAGCAGAATGGCTTTATTGAGATGAAGAATACTCATTCGCCGGGTATTAAAGCGAGAGGTCTTCCTGGAGGCACGATGCGCAGTTTTACAGGGA
>PWSG01000302.1 GCA_003564055.1 Syntrophomonadaceae bacterium | reverse complement strand
TTTTCCTTCCAAACCCATGATGTAAACCTCCTTGCAAATTTAATTATAACTCGGGTAATCCCAACCAGTTAAAACCGATCGCAAACTCTAGTAAAGCCATTATCAAAAATAAGATAACAGCAGCTACAAAAACGCCGCTAAACCAACCACGCGGCAGCCAGCTTTTACGGTTTTTTAGAAGCGGCTCTCTACCTGACTGCTTGTGCAGCAAAAGCAAACTTAAGTAAGACCCGGCAAGAGCAATTATACCCAGGGGTAGGAGCACCCAGTAATCCTGAGGATTAACTTCTGATGCTGTTTCCTGCTGACCTGCCATGTAAAGATAAGTAGCAGCAATAAAGTTGTTAACCATGTGGTAAATAATACCGCCCCACAGTGATCCAGTCTTTATCACCACCACAGCCATAACTATACCGAGGATAAATGTTGTAAACAGGTTAAGAAAAGTGATATGAAAAAGCGCAAACAACAGGGAACTGAAAACAATTGCCGGCACCAGGCCGTGCTCTTCAAAAGAAGGCATAATTGTCCCCCGAAATAGAACCTCTTCACAAATACCGGCAAAAACTGTAAGCACCAGCAGAAGAATTAAATACTCCCGAAATGTTTCAGGTGGTTCAAGAATCGCAACAGGCTCATAACCAAATTCCATCAGGCCGGTTACCAGGCCGGCGGCAACGATCATATTTAACAGCCACATTGATCCGGCCAGGATAATAATTGTAGGGATGAACTTAACCTGGAGAATTTTAAAACGGGAAAACTCAACTGTATCAACCCCGTAAAATTTTAAAAACCAGAGAGCAGGCAGGAGAATTAAAGCTACCTGGGTCACGATCATTCCAATTTCGAAATGCAGAGTTTGCGCAATCGAACCTAATGATAAAAGTAGAATAAAAACTGCTATATAAAGACGCATTGCCGAACCCAAATCAGCCTTTTTAAATTTTCCATTGAAACCACTGCTAGTTCCACTGCCGATATTTTTGTCCTCACCCGGACGCTGCCATGAATCATTCATCTATTGTTCACTCCAATAATCTGTTTTCTAAAACCTGGCTGAGCTCAAAGCCTTCTAACTGAAGGTAAAATTCAGCTGCATCTACAAGAGCATCGAGCGGGGTCAAACCGATAACTTCACTGCCTGATACCGTTACGCCATAACGGGCCGCCTCTCTTTTTACAAGTTCAAAAATACGGTGCAGGGGCACTTTTTTATAGTCACAAACATTTATTGTCACCTGGGCTTTACCGGTTTCCTCGATCATAATCCCGAGCCCTTTTACGGATGGGAACCCCCCGCTGCTGCCTCTTATTGCCCGGGCAATGTTTTTGGCCACGTTTATATCGTTTGTATCAAGGTTTATATTATAGGCAATTAAGGGCGGCCTGGCTCCTACAGCAGTTGCCCCGGCCTGAGGGTGAACTTCAACCGGACCAAAATCCGGTTTGCGTTCAGGCTCAGTAATCGATCTTAACAAACCTTCATATTGACCACGGCGCACAGCAGAGAGATTTTTTCTCTCCGGCCTGGAAGCCGCTTCTTCATAAAGATAAACTGGAACATTGAGTTCATCAGCCAGCCTTTGGCCCAGCTGTCTGGCCATTTCAATGCAATCTTCCATTGTTACCCCTTTTACCGGAATAAAAGGGATTACATCTGTGGCACCCATCCGCGGATGGCTGCCGCTATGCCCTGACATATCAATTTTTTCGGCCGCTTTTTTTGCTCCTCTTAAAGCGGCTTCCATAACGCCTTCCGGCTCGCCGATAAAGGTAACCACCGAACGGTTATGACTCTCATCATAAGAGTAATCTAGAAGGGCTATTCCTTTGACACTTTTAATGACCTCCACAATCTCTTCAATTACTTCAACTCTGCGGCCTTCGCTAAAGTTTGGGACACACTGGACTATTTTTGTCATTTATAATTACACCTCCACTACTAACCGACCGTTTTTAACAACCCTGCTGACCAGGTTCGTCCCATAACGGTAAGCAAGGTAATCGTAATTGGGCGCATCGAAAATTACCATATCAGCATTTTTGCCGACTTCAATGCTGCCAATTTCAGAAGCACGACCTAAAGCATGCGAAGCATTGATCGTAATAGCATTAATCACTTCGGCAGGAGTCATGCGCAGATAAAGGCAGGCAATATTTATAATTAACTGCAGGTTATTGTTAGGCGAGCTGCCCGGGTTAAAGTCAGTAGCCAGGGCTACCGGAACTCCTGCTTCGATCATTTTTCTGCCGGGAGCATAATGTTCTTCCTTTAAATAAAAGGTTGTTCCTGGCAGTATTACGGCAATTACTCCTTCTTCGGCCATTCTTTTAATACCTTTATCTGAGACGACCAGCAGGTGATCTGCTGAAACCGCGCCCAACTCGGCAGCCAGTTCTGCGCCACCCAGGGGAACTATTTCATCGGCATGCATTTTAAGCCCAAGGCCTTTATCTCTTGCGGCAGATAAAACTCTCCGTGACTGTTCTACGGAAAAAACTCCTTCTTCACAGAAAACATCGCAGTAGCGGGCCAGTTTTTTCTCCACGACAAGAGGCAGCATCTCTTCGATAACCAGGTCAAGGTAGCGATCAGGTTCGCCTTTATATTCCTTTGGCACGGCATGGGCGCCAAGGAAGGTAGGAACAAGGTCCAGAGGCTGCGCACCGTCTACCTGCCTGACTGCCTGCAGGGTCTTGATTTCAGCATCGGTCGATAAGCCATAACCACTTTTCGCCTCTGCAGTGGTCGTTCCCTGGGCCAACATCTGCCGGCAGTACTTAATACCCGCATCAACCAGATCTGCTTCTGAAGCAGCACGGGTTGCTTCCACACTGCTTAATATGCCGCCTCCGCGAGCCAGTATTTCCAGGTAAGGAACTCCTTCTAATTTTAAAGCAAGTTCATGCTCCCGCGAACCGCCAAATACCACATGTGTATGGGGATCTACCAGACCGGGCAGAACCACTTTGCACCTGGCATCAATAATTACTGTTTCGGAATCAGTTTCTACCTGCGCGAAAACTTCTTCGGTTGTTCCCACTGCTACAATCTTATCATCTGCCACGGCAACTGCCCCTTTTTCGTAAACCGTAACTTCACCCTGACGTTCGCCGGTAAGCGGGGCGTGCAAAGCATCTTTGGAGGTTACAACCTGGGCCGCATTTTTTACGATTAAAGTCGCTTTCATTGATACCACCTCTCAAATCTTCTTTCTATAACTAAACCAGCATAAATGTATTCGCTTTAAAAATAACTTTGTTCATTGATCGCTGTAATCTTAAGTGACTTTGATTCAACTTCAGACCTTTACTTCGGTGACAACCTAACAACCCCTTAAGCGCAGCTTAAATACAAACTTTCTGCTGCAGCGCTGCTTAGAGTTCTATTCATTAAATACTTTTGCAACCGACTCGTTTACCAGCTCATCATCAGCAAGGTAAGGCAGGGTTAAATGATCCGTATCAGAATTGTCCCTGTTATACTCAATACCGGTGGTAATCGAGTTTTCGTTGCGGGCCCAGGCACGGCGGGCCACCCCGCTCATTACATCCCAGGGCATGGCTGTATTTAATATGCGCTCGACCCTTTCACTTCCGTCTAAGACCATCCCAAAGCCTCCGTTGATAGCTTTGCCAATACCCACTCCGCCGCCATTATGCAGGGCTACCAGGCTCATCCCGCGGGCTGCATTTCCGGCAAAACACTGCACGGCCATCTCGGCCATTACATTGCTGCCGTCTTTAATATTGGCAGTTTCCCTAAACGGCGAGTCAGTGCCGCTGACATCATGATGATCCCGCCCCAGCATAATAGGCCCTGTCTCGCCATTACGAACCATCTCGTTAAACTTAAGAGCGATTTTAGTGCGCCCGGCCTGGTCCTGGTAGAGAATGCGAGCCTGGGTGCCGACAACAAGGTTGTTATTTTCAGCATCCCTGATCCAGATATAATTATCTCGGTCCTGCCCCCGGCGGTTCGGATCGATACAATCCATCGCTGCCCGATCGGTTTTCTTTAAGTCTTCGGGATTACCGCTGAGGCAGACCCAGCGGAAAGGACCGTAGCCGTAATCAAAAAGTTCGGGACCCATTATATCCTCTACATAGGATGGAAATATGAAGCCGTCTTTTGCGTCAAAACCGTTTTTGGCCACTTCTTTAACCCCGGCATCAAATACTGCTTTAAGAAAAGAATTGCCGTAGTCAAAAAAGTAGGTGCCCCTTTCAGTCAGGATCCTGATTAACTCAAAGTGCCTGCGCAGGGATTGGTCAACCTTTTTTTTGAATTCCTGCCGGTCTTTCTGAAGCAGTTCCGTGCGCTGCTCAAAGGTTAAACCCTGGGGGCAGTATCCTCCGTCATAGGCGGCATGGCAGGATGTTTGATCTGAAAGCAAATCTATCTTATAATCATGTTTCACAGCATAAGCCAACAGATCGACAATATTGCCATGATATGCTATGGAAAGAGAATTCCCGGCCTCTTTTGCCTCAAAAGCTTTACGGAAAGCTTCATCCAGGTCATCTGTTACCACACTGACCCAACCCTGTTCGTGACGTGTTTTAATTCTCGAATGGTCAACTTCTGCGATAATGCCAACACCACCGGCAATTTCGACCGCTTTTGGCTGAGCCCCGCTCATTCCGCCCAGGCCGGAAGTAACAAAAAGCACCCCTTTTAAATCTTCATCATCTTTAATGCCCAGTTTTTGACGGCCGGCATTTAAAATGGTATTAAAAGTCCCGTGTACAATACCCTGCGGCCCGATATACATCCAACCGCCTGCAGTCATCTGCCCGTAATTGGCCACCCCCATCTGCTCGGCCACATTCCAGTCTTCAGGATTGTCATACATCCCAACCATCAGGGAATTGGTAATTATCACTCGCGGCGCTTCGGGTCTGGAACGGAAAAGGCCCAGCGGATGACCGGATTCCAACACCAGGGTCTGGTGCTCTGTCATCACTTCCAAATATTTTTTTATTAAGCGGTACTGCATCCAATTCTGGCAGACCCGTCCTGTTTCCCCGTAAGTAACCAGTTCATAAGGATAAAGGGCTACATCAAAGTCAAGATTATTATCAATCATTACCTGGAAAGCTTTGCCTTCGATACAGTTACCCTTGTACTGATTAACCGGCTTAGCTTTTATATTACCGGGCGGTCTAAAACGATAACCGTAAATGCGACCCCTCGTCGTCAATTCTTCAAGGAATTCAGGAGCTAACCTTTGATGATGTTCCTCAGGAACATAGCGCAGCGCATTTTTTAAAGCCGTCTCTGTTTGCTGCCGGCTGAGGTTAAAACCCCTTGAAGGAGCCCTTCTTACCCCCGGAGCAAACTCAGGCATCTCGAAAAAACAGGGATCCAGCCTGATCTTCATTGCGGCTCCTATTTCACTGTTCTTAAGCATCTGTTCACTTCCTTCCATCACGGTCTTCTTAGTTAGTCATTATATCCATAATTGCCCCCGTAAGGAAGACCGCCCTAACAGCAAGGGTTTCTTTTTAATTATTTATATTGGTATATTTGCACATTAAGTGATGCAACTGTACTACGAAGAAAATAATACAATAGTATGCACTGTTAAGTTGATTATCCAGGTTGATCCAAGCACCATGAATACAGCAGAAAAACTAAAAAGCATAATCTAAAGTAAGCCATTCAAAATCTTTAGCTGCTCAGCAAAAATGATATAAGTAAACTGTATTTATCAATAAAAACAGTTTATACAGCTAACCAAACCCAGTAAAAGCAGCATTACCCCGGCCGCAATTTTTACAGTTCGTTCCCAGCGCCGCCGAGCCTCACAGCCAAGCTGAAACCCTAACCAGGTAAACAAAATGGCAAATATAGCTATGGCAGTAGCTACTGCCAGGGGATTGGCATCTCCAAGTCCCAAACTGAAACCTACCAGAAGGTTGTCCAGGCTTAAACCTGCACCCAGCAAAATCAAGCTGCTCCAGCGGGTAACCCGCTCTTCTAAAAATTGATCGTCACTCTTATGCCGCAAACCTTCAAGTATTACCCACAACCCAATAGCTGTTAGTAAAATTGCACCGGTAATATTGGCCTGGTTGCCGATTACTTCTGCTGTAGCTGCACCCAGCCAGATGCCAAACAGGGGTACGACAAATTCGAAGACGCCAAAAACCAGGAGCACCCTGTAACGCAGGGCAGCTTTTCCCAACGCACCCAAAGCCAGGGCCACGGAAAAATTATTGGAACCGATCACAGCTCCCAGTATCAGTAATTCAAGCAGCATAGTCCTGGCCTTCCTTAGCCCTATTTCTTCCCTGAAGCAATAAAATCAGCTTCAGTTTGTTAACAGCAAAGTTTGCAATTCATTAAGAATTATACTGCAAATTATTGCTCCAGTTAATAGAGGGAATGTAAAAAAGCAATATTTCATGGCCCAACCCCGTGAAAAGAAAATGTCGTCTTTTGGTTTAATGTTTAGGTCCACATGTGTATAATATAAAGAAAAAGTAAAGGGAGGCACCATGTGGGAGTCAAAACTTTTTAAAACCGGAGTTGGCATACTGCTATTATTTTTAATTATCTATGTCGGGAGCCAGATTACTTTTGTATTTCGACCCTTTATCATTGCCTTTGAAGCTCTTTTTGTATCATTTTTAATTGCAGGAGCGCTTTTCTATATAACTTTTCCTTTTGTCGATTGGCTTCATTTAAAAAAGGTGCCGCGCCCCGCATCCATTGCCATAATTTACTTGGTCTTTATCGGCCTGCTTGTTTTACTATTTCTTATAATCGGACCAATTCTGCAGCAAGAATTCACCAGGCTGGTAGAAAATATCCCCGGTAAAATAGCTGAGGCAAGGCAGCTTTTAGATGTTATTGAAGAAAGCGCTTTTTTTGCCCAATTAATTGATCTCGATGCCCTGGATATTG
>PWSG01000246.1 GCA_003564055.1 Syntrophomonadaceae bacterium | reverse complement strand
TCCAGGTCCAGGTGCCAGTGGTTATCTTTTTCTTCCATACGCCAATTAGTTATAGAGCATCCTATTGAATCGGGTATTTCTTTGAGTGATTGATAAACCGGGTCGATAATAACAACATGATCATCTTCTTCCAAAAGGGCATGCATGGTGATGAAAATAGCTTCTTCAGGAACAGCGGTGATAACATTGTTCTCCTCTATGCTATGATAAAGCTTAGCAATTTCCTTTCGCAAAACAGGGTGACCCATCGACTCTGTGTAGCTTAGCTTAAGGTTATGCCACATCCGCAGGCTCTCCTCGTCAGCATTTTCTATAAGCTCTTTCATCGTTAAACTCTCACAATCGGATGGGCTTAAGAGGTATTTTGCAGAAAACTCGTAGACGGCGAAATACCTTTCCAGCTTAAATTTATTAATTTTCATTTTTTGTTCAACTCTCCCCTATCGGTCTCCATGATAAATACCACCCTTAAATCAAAATTATACATTATTAATGCTGCAAGTTTAAAGAAATTTTATTCATCCTTGCTTGATAAAGGTGAGATAGATCAAAAATCAAAGATACCTGTCGCAGTAGCCATATGCCTTCCTTGAACGGAAATTCGTCCTATTGCTGTAAACACTATCAGCATGTAAAATAAAAATGAGATGGGTGGTGTTAGTCAGTGAGCAAGATTATCTTTCTTATTGAAGAAGCTCCAGAAGGCGAACTGGCAGCACGCGCACCTGGGCAATCAATATTTACTGAAGCCGAATCCATGGACAAGCTTAAGGATTAACCTGGCAGGAAAGCATCTTTGAATTCAATAATTAAAGGCAAACCAAAAGAGGTGCCCGCTATGGATTACAGGTTCCGCTTGTGGCTGATGAAAAATAACAAAAAGGTTTTTGGTGAAGGGCCTTTAATGTTATTAAAAAAAGTTGAAGAGCTGGGTTCCCTCAGGCAGGCCGCTATTTCCATGCAGATGTCCTACAGTAAGGCATGGAAAATTATGAAGCAGGTTGAGGAAGAATTACAAATAAAATTATTGGAACGAAAAATAGGAGGCAAAGCTGGAGGAGGTTCAATCATAACCAGGGAAGCAAAAGATTTCATCAGGAAGTACGAAGCCCTGGTTGAATCTGTTAACAAAAAAATTGAGGAAGATGTTAACAGGTATTTTATGATATAATTTCAGTGGTTATTTTTTTTGGGCACCGTTATGCTTTTGCGAATATAACGCATTGTAGGGCTACGAAAGTCTGTTACTTTTATTAATATGGAGACTTTTATATTGAACATATTTAAAAAATATAATTTGCCAGTTGTGCTTTTAATGCTGTCTTTAATAATAAATGCCTGTGATTCAGGAACCGGACAGGAAGAGCCGACCGGGAATAGCGGTGAATTGCATATTGCTGTTGCTGCTGGTTTAAGGTTTGCTTTAGAAGAAATTGGCCAGGTTTTTGAAGCAGAAAATGATATTAAAGTAGTTTTTCAGTTTGGGTCTTCAGGTAATTTGTCCCAGCAAATTTCCAGTGGAGCTCCTATTGATTTATTTCTATCTGCCAATCAAAACTTTATCGAAGGCCTGGTTGCAGAAGGTATTATTCTTGAGGAGAGCGTTGCTGACTTTACTATGGGGCGTATTGTGTTAGCAGTGAATAAACAAACAGGCCTGGTAGTCCAGGCGTTGGAAGACCTATTAGACGATGATATTACTTATATTTCCATTGCAAACCCCTCTCATGCACCTTATGGTATGGCAGCAAAAGAGGCTTTGGAAAACAAGGGTCTCTGGCACAAGTTGGAAGACAAGCTGGTTTACGGGGAAACTGTAACGCAGGCTATGCAGTACGTTCAGACAGGCAATGCGTCTGCGGGTATTATTGCCCTGTCGAGTGCTAATATGCCCGAAATAGATTACATTTTGGTCGATGATTCACTGCACAGCCCTTTAATACATACACTGGGTGTAGTGGGCCGATCTGAACGGCAAGAATTGGTCTCAGAGTTTATAGATTTTATTAATAGCCCCCGGGGCAGCGCAATAATGGAGGAATATGGCTTCTACCAAACAGGACTGGGAGGCGATTCCCCTTGAACTGGATACCGGTATACCTCTCCTTGAAAATCGCTTTTTTCGCCACTCTTATCAGTGCTATGATCGGTATTCCCCTGGGATGGTTGTTAGCAAGAGGCAGATTTATTGGTATCAATCTAGTGTCTTCTTTCGTAATGCTGCCCATGGTACTGCCTCCAACCGTGCTCGGTTACTATTTATTAGTTCTGGTAGGAAGACAAGGTTTTATTGGCAGGTGGCTCGAGGATACTTTCCAGGTAAACCTGGTCTTTACCTGGCAGGGAGCAGTATTAGCTGCTGCTGTAGTTTCACTGCCTCTTATGGTTAGGGCTGTGCAGGCCAGCATTGAAAGTGTTGATCCTAATACGGAAGATGTCGCAAGAACGCTGGGTAAAACAGAACCTGTTATATTTTTTCGCATTACTTTACCGCTTGCCTGGCAGGGAATTCTGGCAGGAATTGTGCTGGCTTTTGCCCGGGCAATGGGTGAATTTGGAGCAACACTTATGGTAGCCGGCAATATTCCCGGAAAAACACAAACTCTTTCCATTGCCATTTATGATGCGGTGCAGGGAGGCAATTATGAGCAGGCAAATTTTTTGGTAGTCCTGATTAGCGTTATTACCATTTTCAGTTTATGGATATTAAACAGCTATGTCAAAATTAACAGGTGGTGAAAGCTTTGCTTATATTGGAAATTGAAAAGTGTTATGACGAATTTGTTCTTAATACAGGGTGGGAAGCAGATAAAGGCGAAATAGTAGGGATCTTTGGGCCTTCTGGCTCGGGGAAAAGCTTAACATTACGGGCGATTGCCGGCCTGGAAACCCCTGATAGAGGATTAATAAAAATTAACGGGCGATTGGTATTTCACGATCAGAAAAATATTAATATGCCCGCTAAAGATCGTTCTGTAGCTTATGTCCCACAAAACTATGGTTTATTTCCACATATGAAAGTTGTTGAAAATATTTTATTCGGGATGAATGGCAATAGCCCGGTAACAAGGAAGAAAATAGCGATGGAATTATTGCAAAGGGTAGGCCTGGAGAATAAGTGGAATAAATATCCGAGGCAGCTCTCGGGAGGAGAAAAACAGCGTGTCGCCCTTTCAAGAGCCCTGGCAAATAATCCGGAAGTACTGCTTTTAGATGAACCTTTTTCTGCTGTTGATATGACAGTGCGGAAAATACTCAGAAATGAAATCAGGGGTTTTCTTGCCCAGTGGCAAATACCAATTGTGCTGGTTACCCACGATCCTGATGACCTTGATGCCCTGGCAACAAGGGTAATCGAGTATGGCAACACCAAAAAACCGGTATGTTTAAGCAGATAACACATAAGCCGTAAACTAATGTCTAAATTAAGTTTTTACTAAGCCTGGCTTTGAGAAAGGCGCAGGAATTAGATAACCGCTTCCAGTAGTTTTACTGCCAGTTCCTCAAAATAAGCCTTGTTTTCAAGCTTCTTCAGCCATTGCCCGGGGATCGCCTCACTGCCGAGCCGGGCACCAGCTATGGCCCCGGCCATGCAGGCGATTGTATCGGCATCGCCGCCCAGGCTTACCGCTTCCAGAACAGCATCTTCAAAGGAACCGGGATGGCGCAGGGCACAGCAAATCGCCGCCGGCACCGAGTTGAAAGCTTCGATGCCGTTTCCTAACTGCGAGGCAATTTCGCCGGCATCTTTAGTTTCCAGAAGAGCTTCCATGCATTTAAGCTTCTGAAGATATACTTCTTCTAAAGCGTACTGCCTCAGCTGCCCTATTATATCCCTGCTGGCAGGTGCAGGGCTGCCACCTGTAACCAAAGCCACGGTTAAGGCCAGGAGAACCGCTCCTTCCTGCCCCAGCAAATGAGCATGGGTAATTATACTTTGATCGCGGGCTGCCGCTACAAGCTTTTTGAAGTCTTTAAAGTAAAAAAGCCCGACGGGAGCCACACGCATGGCAGCACCGTTACCGTAAGAGCCGCCGGGGTAGATATCTAGCGCAGCTTTATCCCAGGACATACCGGCGCGGATTTTTTTAAAAATGCGCGGCGGACCCGGGCCGTAGCCTCGCCAGGGTTCCTGCTCAAAGTTTTTGGTGAATACTTCCGCCAGGTGCCAGCCGTTTAAGTCTTTACAGGCAATAAGCGATTCGGCCAAACCGATTGCCATGTGGGCATCATCGGTGTAGCGCAGCAGATGGCTTTTAGCAGCAACTGCCTTAACCTGATCGGGTGCGGGAAACCAGGCTCCTTCGAAAGGAGCACCTAAAGCATCGCCGACAGCCAGACCGAGCATGCAGCCTAAAAACTTGGACTTAAGCAGTTCCGGTTCAAGTGGCGGTGAATTGGCCATAACAATAAACCTCCTTTAAGGAAGTGTATACCGTTTATACTGCTGGTAGGTGTTCATTCGTTATTGAAGCAAGAATACCCTTTTGAAAAGATGAGAAAACGGCTTTAGTATGAAGGGCGGCTTCTTTTTCAGGTTTAGTTTATTATAGGTTTTGGCTTAACCCAGTCGACAGGATACCTGTTGATCTATGCTTATGTCTTTTAACTGTAGTTCAGGTTCAATACTGCTCATTTTTTTTCAGCCAGGGGGCAGCGGGGATGGAAACGACAACCTTGCGGAGAATCCGCCGGATTTGGAGGATTGCCTTTTACCAGGCGATCGTAAATCAGTCTGTGTTTGGGATCAGGCAGAGGAACAGCGGCAAGTAGAGAACTGGTGTAAGGATGAAAAGAATGATCTTTTAGGTGGATGCTCTTTATAATCTCTGAGATCTTGCCCAGGCCGATCACAGCAATGCTCTGGCTGATATTTTCAACTGATAAGCACAGCTGGCTTAACTTTCCTAATCTCTTTGCATTAATGATCAGCTTGCAGCAATCCCCCTTATCCGCCGTTAATCGTGCTTGCCGCCAATTCTCAGGTTTTTTCTGCAGGTTCAATTTCGTCGGTTTCGATGTCCGGCAAAACTTCTTGCAAATACCATGACATAAGTATACCTACTTTCAATTTGATAGTAATAAATTAACATAGACCCTGCCGGCATAATATAATACTTTTCTGCTTATTTTGTAATAATCCACGCCTGTAATAGGTTTTAAAACTAAATGTATATAAAATACATGGAGATCCTTCATCTGTTGTTTTCAAAGTATAGGATATGCTTGCCCGGGTAAAATATCTGGCAGCGCAGGAATATATATCTTGATCTTAATTGGGATTAGGGCTGCAGCACTTACAATGATGCACAATACTGCAAAGTAATATAATTGATTAAAAATATTGATTAATTCCTCTTGATAAAATAAACTATACTTAAATCTTATTGAGGGGGTATTTACCATGGGACTGAACAGGTTTGACGAAAGAGTGGCAGTAATTACCGGAGCCGGTGGAGGCCTGGGAAAGGCTTATGCCCTGCTGTTGGCTTCCCGGGGAGCAAAGGTTGTTGTAAACGACCTTGGAGGCTCTTTTGACGGCAGCGGATCGGACTCTACCCCTGCCCAGCAAGTCGTCGATGAAATCAAATCAGCCGGCGGTGAAGCAATTGCCAGCTACGATAGTGTTGCTGACTATGAAAGCGCCCAGAAAATAATTGATACAGCGCTGAACACTTATGGTAAAGTTGATATTCTCATTAACAACGCCGGCATTTTAAGAGACAAAAGCCTGGTAAAAATGGAACTGGAAGATTACAGGATGATAATGTCTGTTCACCTCGACGGAACCTTCTTTTGCACAAAAGCAGCGTTTCCCAGTATGAAAGAGCAGAAATACGGACGCATAGTATCCACTGCCTCTGCAGCAGGACTATACGGTAATTTCGGACAAACTAACTATGGCGCGGCAAAAATGGGCATTACAGGATTTATGAATTGCGTGGCCCAGGAAGGCGGGCGCTACAACATCAATGCCAATACAATTGTTCCGACTGCCGGAACGCGCCTGACTTTTACCGTCATGCCGGAAGATGTTATCAGCAAAGTTAAACCGGAATATGTAGCACCCATGGTTGCCTGGCTCTGCTCTGAAAGTTGCGCAGAAAGTGGAAAAATATTTAGTGCCGGCGCCGGATACTTTGCCCGCGCTGCCATGGTAGAAGGCGACGGTGTTACATTCGGCGTGGATAAGGAAATCACTATCGAAATGCTCGTTGATAAAATGGACCAGATTAAAAGTTTAGATAACGCCAGGGAATACTCTTCGGCAATGGAGCAGGCAGGGACAGTTTTATCGAAGATGAGTAGTGAATAAAAAGAAAGGGGTTAAAAAATGCCGATTGATCCAAAGCTTATTGGTAAGGAATTACCACTGCTTGAGCATACATACAATAATAAGGATATTATTCTTTATGCTCTCGGAGTTGGAGCGGGCACAAAGGAAGATGAGTTAAAATTTGTTTATGAAAACAACCTTGAAACCCTGCCCACATTTGGAGTTGTCCCTCCCTTTGGCGCCCTGTTCAGCATTGTCGGCATGGAGGGAATGGATTTCAACCTGGCAATGCTGCTTCACGGTGAACAATACCTTGAGCTTTATAAGCCAATACCTGCTGAAGGCAAGCTTACATCCTACCCTAAAATATCCGCTATCTATGACAAGGTAAAGGGAGCCGTTGTGGAAATTGAGGTTATCACCGAAGATTCCAAAGGAGAAGCTGTTTTCAAAAACCTTTTTTGCGTTTTTATTCGCGGTGAAGGCGGTTTTGGCGGTGAGATGGGTCCTGAGCCCGGCTTTGAACCACCGGACAGATCTCCTGACAAAATTGTTGAGATGCTTACGCTGCCCCAGCAGGCTTTGCTCTACAGGCTCTCCGGTGATATGAATCCCCTGCATGCCGATCCGGACTTTGCCGCAATAGGTGGTTTTGAAAAACCTATCCTGCACGGGTTATGTACATTTGGGTTTGCCGGCAGAGCAG
>PWSG01000061.1 GCA_003564055.1 Syntrophomonadaceae bacterium | reverse complement strand
GCAAACTCTTCTGGTAGGAAATTAATAAGGTTTGGCAGTGCACACTCATCAGGATGCCTATAGATCTCTTTGAAAGATCAACTAATACCATGTGCTGATAATCGCCTTCTATCGCCACCACAACCAGAAGACCATTTTCCAGGTGAACCATATAATAATCACCCAGGCCGGGATATTTTGCGTTTGCCAGTGTTTTGTCCAAAGTTCGCGTAACCTCGTTAAAAAGAGCAACTGCCTTGGGCTGCGAATTATAACCTGCCAGCGACTGAGCATCTTTGCTATGCCAGATATCATTGGCTACAAATCCTTCATCCAGGTCTGCTTTTAGTTCTTCTACTATTTCGTTAAAACCGTCTATTAGTTTGCTCATTCTACCCCCACCTTCTTGTTATCTTATAAACCATTTAAAAAAGCTTCTAAATTATTGTTTTAGTCCCTGCTGAAAAAAACTGCACTTACATGTCAAAATCATCTGAAAAATCATCCAGGCTGATAACATCTTCTTCCCATTCCGGCAACCTGACAGCTGTCTTTATATTTTCACTTGCTACCTTCTCATTCTCTTTTTCCACCAGGGCTCGCCGCAAGATCTTGCCGGCATTGCTCTTGGGAAGTTCACTGCGAAATTCAATAACACGCGGCAGTTTGTAAACGGCAAGCTTTTCGGCAGCGTAATCTAAGAGTTCATCTTCTGTGGCGCTTTCACCATCCTTAAGCACTACATAAGTTTTAAGCACTTCTCCGTAAAAATCATCCGGAATCCCTTTGCTGACAACTTCGGCAACTTTCGGATGTTTAAAGAACACTTCGTCAACTTCCCTCGGGTAAACGTTAATACCTCCAATAATAACAATATCTTTCTCTCGATCGACTATATAGAAATAACCTCCTTCATCCATCCTGGCAATATCCCGGGTGTAAAGCCAACCGTCACGGAGGATTTCTTCGGTATCTTCAGGGTTTTTCCAGTAGCCTTTCATGATCTGCGGTCCCTTGATAATTAGTTCGCCTTCTTCGCCAACAGGGACCTCTTCCGACCCATTTTCCGGATTTATGATTCGGCACTCTGTGTCTGGGTAAGGCAAACCTACACTGCCATACTTACGTATTCCCATAAAAGGATTGGAATGCGTAGTCGGCGAAGCTTCTGTTAAACCATATCCTTCAATAATTTTAATGCCGGTGCGCTTTTCAATATAATCAATTAGTTCTACCGGCATTGGCGCTCCACCGGTGCGCCAGATATCAACTGCCTTCAAGTTATGTTTGTTTGCTTCCGGATGATCGGCAATAGCAGAAAAAATGGTTGGTACGCCTGGGAAAAATGCCGGGCTGTAGGTATCAATTAAATTTAAAATATATTCTATGTCAAAATATGGAAGCATAATCATACCCATAGGATAGGTAAGGGCTAAATTTAAACAAAAATTCAAGCCGGTGATCTGGAATAAAGGAAGTAAGCCCAACCCGTACTGCTGGGTGAGACCATTTTGAAATTTCTCTTTTCCCAGATCAGAAAACCATTCTTTTTTCTGAACTACGTTGGAAATAAGATTATAGTGGGTCAGCATGGCAGCCTTGGTAGTACCGGTGGTTCCACCGGTGTACTGCAGCACGGCAACATCTTCTTTTGGATCTATTTCAGCTTCCGGAGAAGAAGGCGGATACTTTTCAAGTAATTCATCAAACCAGAGATTCTCACCAGTCACATCAGCACCACTTAACTTGCTAACAATTACGTGATCTAATGGAACACTATCTCGGATCGCCTGGAAAGAATCAATCACCTCATCTGCCACCACAAGAATTTTTGCTTCCGAATCTTTAAGCGCAAATTCCAGCTCGGAGGGCATGTAAAGAGGGTCTACCTGTACTTCTATTGCTCCAAGTTTCATGCAGGCATAGTAGGTATAAACAAACTCGGGACAATTAGGCATCATAAGCGCCACCCGGTCCCCTTTTCTTACCCCCAGGTCAAATAAGGCCGCTGCAAACCTATCAATGTACTCATGCATCTTGCGAAATGAAATCTCTTTTTCAAAAAAAACCAGGGCATTTAAATCGCCGCAGTTTTTAGTATTTTCTTTTAAATATCGATATACAGATACTTCCGGGTATTCCAGGTTCCACCGAACCGGGTAATTCTTAAGCCACAACCGGTCAGACATAAATTCAACTTCCTCCTATGCTATAGACTAGTGAAAGGTAAAAACGACATTTTTTATAACACAGACCAATTTTTAATGAAGCTATTTAATGGCTGTCAGGTAAGCATTTTATAGCTATAATGTAATTACATCCGAAAAAAACCATATTTCCGAATAACTCTTCGACCTGCTAATAGAAAACTTATCTAAAAAATAATAACCAGGCTAATATGGCTGTAACTAAAATAGCTGTAACAGCAATATTCCAGATCCACAATGTTTTATTGGAAGTGTTTTCCTGCACCTGATCCTTGCTGTCAAGTCTTCCCCTGAGTTCAGATATTTCATGCCTTAAGTCTTTTTCCTTTTTGTCTTCTTTTACAGGCAAACCTTCTAAAGAAACCATTGCCTTATTTTGAGCTTCCTGATATTCATCTTCAGCCACAGGCTTTCTGTATTGCTTCGAAGATGGGAATATCTGGTCCTTTTTATGTTCATCTGGAGATTTTGATTTGGAAGCATACTTTTGCTCAACAGGGTGTTTTGGTTCAACCGGGTGCTTTGTTTCGTCTGCAGCAGTTTCGACAATTTGTGATTTAAGTTCATTGTCTTTCCATTCACCTGTATATTTTCTTCCATCTGCAGTAAGCATTGTTCCCAGGCCTTCAGATTTATCGTTTTTCCAGGAACCAACAAACAAGCTCTCATCTGTATAAACCATGGCTCCCTGACCGTTTCTTTTTCCTTCAACCCTTTCGCCAATATATTTAAGGCCATTTGCATAGATCATAATGCCATAACCATAAATCCTATCTTCTTTCCACTCTCCGACATATTTTTTCCCGTCTGCGTAAACCATTACACCTTCGCCGTGCTTTTTACCATCTTTCCATTCACCAACATATTCTCTTCCATTCTGCCAGGTCATAGCCCCCAGGTCGAGGTTTTGATTATTGTTTGATGAAATCTCATGCCCTTTGTTATCAGATTGAAACCATATTTTTTCACCATATCTCTTGCCTTCCTTCCATTCGCAAAAAAACATGCTTCCGTTTGAATAGATCATAGTCCCCTGGCCATTTCTTTTTCCGTTTTTCCACTCGCCAAGATATTTGCCAACATACTTTTTTTCTTCTAAAAAAGTCATCGTGCCCTGGCCATTTCTTTTGCCATCTTTCCACTCACCAACATACTTCCTACCATCCAGCCAGGCAATAATCCCCTGGCCGTCGGGACGATCATCTTCCCATCCGCCAACATATTTTGCCCCGCCTTCCTGGGTCCAGGTTCCCAGGCCATTTCTTTTGCCGTTTTCATATCTTCCTTCATACTTGCTGCCGTCCGGCCACATTATCATTCCCTGGCCACTGGGTTTATCGTTTTCCCACTGCCCTTCATACTTTCTTCCATCAGCATAAATCATTTTCCCGTGGCCATGCTTCAAGCCACCCTTAAAATCACCCTCATACTTGCTGCCGTCAGCATAGACTTTAGTTCCCTGGCTATCTTTTCTGCCCACATCCCAAGCGCCGGGATGCTTTCTTCCTTCCGGGAATAAATATACTCCCTTACTCATAATTACCCTCCTCCCCAAGCAATGATGCATAATGATGTTTTTTTGTTTATAATTGCCCCGTTTCTCTATATCTTGGAAGTTCGTTACTTCCAAGCAACAGGGGGCAGTTCCACCATCTACCCTTTTCGGCCTTAAAGCTACACTTTAAGGGGCGTTCGAACCGTCCCCATAGCGCCGCTTAAAGCCTGGGCCTAAATAGATAAAAATAGCCCTTTTGGGAAGCCAGGCTATCATAGTCCAGTTCTTGAACCTTAGATCCTAGGCTTTGCGCCCCTGCCTTTCGACAGGTTTGCCTTTATCATGGGCTTATAAATCAGGCTTTATTCGAGTATATTATATATACTGAAAATAATTATGTCAATCTTTTATTAATTTAAAAAACCATATTTGTTACAATTTGTGAGTCAATATGCATATTATATGGAATAAATTTTAATATTTTACCATATATTATATTATTTGCCTGCTTAAAAATAAGTTTTGTCTCCCAAAACTTAAAGTTCTGCTAATTTAATTTAGTATGACTTTAACATTCCCTGCAGTTATTGTAATTTTTGCCTGAAAATATAACATTTTTAAAATAGCAGTAATTTTAATTGAAATATCTTGAATCGTTTTTTGCCTTGCAACAAAATAACCATGTAGGATTGATTTTTTTATAACTATTATTCTAAAGGCAGGATTTTTAAATAAGTCGTCGAATACATTAAAAACATACTTATTAGTATAAATTTATTAGATCAAGATACTGTTAAGTTTGATTAAGGAAGCACTAAAATGAGCGGAAGTATTTTTAAAAAAACCAATAAACATGACCTTTCTAGCGAAGCAAAAAGAAAACAGCAGATCCTTGAAACGGCAGCCCAGGTTTTTGCGCGGCTTGGTTACTCTGCCAGCATTGACCAGATTGCCGAAGAGATGGGTGTAACCAAGGGCCATATCTACTATTATTTCAGCAGCAAGCAGGAAATACTCTTTCAGATATTCAAACAGGCGATGGAGTTTTTCCTGGCTGAAACCACAGCTGTAAATACGCAAAGCCTTCCAGCCGATCAGCGACTTAAAGCAATATTTAAAAAACACATTATCGCTATCTGTGATAATCGGGCAATTATGACCGTGTTCATGGATTTGCGCCGCGACCTGCTTCCTGATCACTGGCGTGAAATAGCAGCCAGCCGTAAAGAATATGAAGTTCTCCTGCAGGATTTAATCCAGGAGGGAATAGACGGTGGGTATTTTATTCCTGAAAATAAAAAGATTCTCTCCTACACATTGCTGGGAGCGATAAACTGGGTTTATGTCTGGTTCCAGGAAAAAGGTGAATTTGAAAAAGATAAAATTGCAGAGATTATGTCTGACTATTTACTGCAAGGGCTTAAAAAATGGCCAAAGATTGATCTTTCGGGAATGGGTAAAACTGTCAACGAAATTGAGGTCGGAGAAACAGCTTCTTTTAGTAAAACTATTACAGATACGGATATCTGTCTTTTTGCCGGGATCACCGGCTATTATAATCCTCTTCAGGTTAACGAACGTTTAGCCTGTAAGAATTCAAAAAGCAAACCGGAAGTTCATGGCAGCATAATCTCATCGCTAATCTCACCGGTTATCGGTATGATCCTGCCGGGTATCGGAAGCTCCTCCCTTGAAACCACGTACCGCCACAGGGCTCCGGTTTACCCCGGCGACACAATTACCGCCTCAGCAGTTGTTAAAGAAAAAAACGAAACATTGAACCTCCTGAAAATGGAGCTGCACTGGTTTAACCAGGAAGGATTGGAAGTAGCCTGCGGTGAGGCATTAGTTAACCCTTCCCGCAAAGAAGGAAGAGATTTGAACGGTAAAAGCAATTAATCGTTTTGTGTTTAAGTTATTTTAATAACAATTAAGGAGGCACTGCCAGCATGAGCGATCACCCCATTTTTAATGATGAACATAAGGCAATCCGTAAAACTATTCGTGAGTTTGTTTTAAAAGAGCTAACACCCCATGCGGAAGAATGGGAAGAAGCAGAAGGCTTTCCTTCAGATGTTTTCAAAAGGATGGGTGAACTTGGGTTTCTAGGTTTGCATTATCCGGAAGAGCATGGAGGCCAGGGAGGCGATTACCTCTGCGGTGTGATCCTGGCCGAGGAAATGATGCACTGCCTCTCCGGCGGAGTTGCCCTGGGTATCGGAGTGCAAACCGACATGGTTTGTCCACTTTTGCATAAGGTCGGTTCAGAAAGCATCAAGGAACGTTTCCTTAAACCTGCCCTGCAGGGAGAAAAAATTGGCTGCCTGGGCATTACTGAGCCCGATGCCGGGTCCGATGTAGCTTCAATCAGGACAACCTCCAAGCGCGACGGAGATTACTTTATAATTAACGGACAAAAAATCTTTATCACCAACGGAGTCCGTGCAGACTTTGCAATTTTAGTTACCCGTGAGCCTGGCTCCAGCGGTTCCAACGGTATTACTCTTTTTGTGGTTGAAAAAGAGACTCCCGGGTACAGCGTTTCCCGAAAGCTTGATAAGGTCGGTATGCTGTCTTCTGACACTGCGGAGCTGGCCTTTATGGACTGCCGGGTACCGGCGGAGAACATGCTTGGTGATGAAGGCCAGGGTTTCTACCACATCATGTGGGAACTTCAACCAGAACGGCTTTTCGGAGCAATTTCCGCTGTAGCAGGCTCCCAGATCAGCATGGATATAACCTTAAAATATGTCAGTGAACGCAGCCAGTTTAACCGCCCAATCGGCAAGTTTCAGACTATTCGCCACCGCCTGGCCGAACTTGCCACAGAAATCGAGGCTTCCAGGCAGCTTAATTACTATGTGGCCGGCCTTATTAACGCCGGTGAATTTCCGGCCAAAGAAATCTCCATGGCCAAGTTGTTTGCCTCAAGAATAGCCTGTAAGGTTTCCGACGAAGCATTACAGTTTCACGGCGGTTACGGATACATGATGGAATACCCGATTCAGCGCTTCTGGCGGGACAGCCGCCTGACCCGCATTGGTGGAGGCACTGACGAAATAATGCTCGAAATCATCTCGCGCCAGCTAGTACAGTAGTAATAAACCAGCCAGGGATTTGAGCTGTTAGGCAGTTTTGCAAAATTTAGTTTCTCATGTAATGGCTCGTTATGCTCCCGGAGCAGATACTGCCGACTTTAGCTCACTGCGCCATGTAATCTGCATGTTATGAAAGGTTATTACAAAAATCCGCAAGCTACCGAGGACACTATTAAAAACGGCTGGCTGCACACAGGAGACGTCGGCTATATGGACGAAAACGATTACTTCTGGATAATCGATCGCATAAAGGAAATGATAATTCGCGGCGGGGAGAATATTTATCCCCGGAAAATTGAAGAAGTGCTTTATCGTCATTCCAAGATAAAT
>PWSG01000191.1 GCA_003564055.1 Syntrophomonadaceae bacterium | reverse complement strand
TCTTCTACGCTGTAGTTTCTCCCGCCAATTATACCATCCAGGTGGAAAGAAATAAGCTGGCTGGGGCTATCCTGCTTTGAAAGCATATTGTTTATCAAGCCGCTCTTTGTATTATCAAGCTCTTTATCACTGATATTTCCTTTAGCCATATCATCAATCTGACGGTCAATTATTTCCCTTGCTTTATCCCGCTCATCGTAATTAATTCCTGCGGCAATAAACATCAGCCCCTTGTGCTTTTCAAGACGCGAATTAATATAGTAAGCCAGGCCTGCCTCTTCACGCACTTTCATAAACAGTTTAGAGTGAGGAAATCCGCCCAGGATACCACTGTAAACCAGCAGTGAACAGTAGAGATCGTCATGGAAACCTGTATAGGTACGAAACCCTAAAACCAGCTTGGATTGATTAATTGACATCTCTTCTTCGTAAAAGCGGACCTCGTTGACAGGACGCATAATACTAACCGCGGGCATTTTTTTCTGTTCACCGTTACGGTTAAAACAGAAGACTTTTTCGGCTGTTTTCATAACATGCTCATGATTTAGATCGCCGATTACATATAAATCAATCGGGTTGCGGGCAAGCAGGTCACAATAATAACTATAAAGACCGGTAGGCTCTATATAGTCGTAATCTTCAATTCGGCCAAGCCTGTAAACCCCATAACTTTCTTTTTCACACATTAAGGCAAGACAGCGTTCCAGGGCATAAGAAATCTTGTCATTTAACATCGATTTGATATCTTTAATCAGCTGATTCTTTTCCTGTTTAACATAGTCTTCCCTGAAAGCGCCATCGACAACCAGAGGATCGCCGATAACAGAACCGAGAACAGACATACCATCAAAAAGCAGCCTGCCGTTTTCACCCAAAAACTGATCGTGTGCTGTTTCAGCAGCAAAGGTAAGAATATGTCTTTCACCGCTTTTCATAATATCGGCACCGATAGTAGCGCCGTAAAGGTTCTCAAGTTTCCTTTGCAGGGTCAGGTAATCGGGATAAAGTCTGCTGCCCTGTTCAAGTACTGAAGGAAGCAGAGCATTTGACGCCGCCAGATCCCGGGAAAGTTCCTGATGCAAGAATAACACCATCGAAATTGTTTTAAATTTGTCTGTTGGTATGAAGATAAGCCTGATTCCATTTGATAGATATTGATACGAATAGTCTGTCTGCAAAACAAAACCTCCTCCAAATAATGGTACAGGGTGGGACAAGGGGACAGGTCATTTGTCCCACCATTTTCTTCCAATGTCTAAAATCAGAAAATCACCTGCCTCATTTTAGCATTAAAACCTGCCTAAAGCACTTTTTGATAAACCTGTTACGCGCGATAACTGCCTTAAAGTCACTCCATCAATTGACTTTAAAGCTTTAATCAAATTTACTAATTCCTCCTTTTCCAGCATAAGCAGCTCTTCTCTATCGTTTATATTATTCTGGACCAGTTTAGTTCTTATAACATCATCCCTCACTTCTGCGTTATCTTTATAATCTAAACAACGATCATCATTTATGATACAAGTAAAATCTCTAAACAACTCTAATGCTTTTTCCCTGTCATCAGAAAACATTTTTAAAGCAAATTCTGTATCGGAATAACTTGGGCTGCCAATATATTCATTGAAACTGCTCCACTGGTAGTCCGGTATATTATCAGCTAAGTCAGCCTGAACAGGATTTTGATGTATATAACGCAGGACTGTTAAAAAGTAGCTGTCATTCTCAACAGGCTCGCTTTTATATCTTTCCTGAAACAAGTGGCCACAACGGTCATATTTTTTATTAAACCAATAAACATAGCTACCGCTAATACGCTTAATTATTACCGATAGAGGCTCTGTTAACTCTTTGAGCAAAAAGTGAATATGGTTATCCATCAAACAGTAACCATAAAGTTCAAACTGACTTATCTCTTTAAAACGTAAAACAAGTTCAAGAAACTTTAGTTTGTCTTTATGATCAAAAAATATATCCTGTTTATTTATGCCCCGCATCATAACATGGTAGATTCCGGTTTCACTTTTTTGACGAGCCTTTCTCGGCATCTGATCACCCCAGGATAATTCTACATTAACTATAACGCCTGAACAAGATATTAAAAGGTTTAAATTTAAATTGCAGCGTAATACTGCACAATTGGTATAATATGGTGGGACAAATGACCTGTCCCCTTGTCCCACCCTTGTTTCAGTTTGACTTGGTTGGGGCTTGATGGTATTATGTCAATGTGCAAAATTGTCAGGCGCCCGTGGTGAAAGGGATATCACGCAGGCCTCCGGAGCCTGAAGTCGGGGTTCGAATCCCTGCGGGCGCACCATAACGAAGGAGCAAACTGCTTTCAGGTTGCTTTATTATTTTATAAAGGAGTATTTAAATGATGCCAAAGGTAAAATTTACCCCCCAGAATAAAGAAATTAATGTAGAAGAGGGAACTAATTTACTTGAAGCGGCTGACCAGGCCGGTCTCTATATTGAAGGGGACTGTGCCGGTAGAGGCACATGCGGGAAATGCCGGGTTAAAATTACAGATGACAGCAAAGCTGAACCAACAGCGGCAGAGAAAAAACACCTTTCATCAAAAGATTTAGAGTCAGGTTGGGCTCTGGCCTGTCAGAGAACCATTGACCACAATCTGGTTATTGAAGTCCCTATCCAAAAAGATGCTCATCTGCGTAAAACAACCCTGGCCGGCGGAGTTGAAGATCTAACCGCGGAACCGTTAGTTGAAAAAGTTGCCGTAAAATTAAGCCGCCCGGCCGTCAAAGACCAGACCGCTGATTTAGAAAGGCTTCTTGACCACCTGGAAAACTTTGAACTTAACATAAAGCTGCGAGAACTTTCTTCCTTGCCAGCCTTACTAAGAGACAATTCTTACTCTGTAACAGCTGCCATAACGGGCAGCAGAATAATTTCAATTGAACCCGGTGATACAAGCGATCAGGTTTACGGGGTAGCTTTTGATATTGGCACAACTACAATTATGGGCTCACTGCTTGACCTGAAAACTGCCACGGTTTTAGCCGTTGCTGCAGCAACCAATCCGCAAAACGCATACGGTGCCGATGTCATTTCACGAATTACCCATGCATCAGAGAGCATAGGAAATTTAAAGCAGCTGCAGGATAAGGTAATTGAGGCTGCCAACAAGATTATTAAAGACCTCTTGAAACAAACCAGGGTGGCCCGGGACCGCGTCTATGAAGTAACCGCTGTAGGTAATACAACCATGAGTCACCTTTTCATGGGGGTCGATCCGACTTACCTTGCCCCAGCTCCTTTTGTCCCTGCTTACAGCCGCGCCTTAGAGGTTGAAGCTTCAGAGCTGGGCTTAAAGGTTAGCCCTGCCGGACGGGTCACATTTCTGCCTAATATTGCCGGTTATGTAGGGTCGGATACAGTCGGTGTTATCCTGGCTGCTGATATGGACCAGCGCAAGGACAACTGCGCTGCGATTGATATCGGCACTAACGGTGAACTGGTCCTTGCCGCCAACGAAAGATTGATGGCCTGTTCAACTGCTGCAGGACCTGCTTTTGAAGGAGCCCAGATCAAGCACGGTATGCGAGCAGCAGCCGGGGCAATTGAAGCTGTTGATTACATAGATGGTGAAATTAAAGTAAGCACGATCGATGATGTTCCCGCCCGCGGTATTTGCGGTTCCGGCCTAATCGATGCCGCCGCCGCTTTACTCGATGCCGGACTTATTGAACCAAGTGGACGTTTTGTTAATCCTGAAGAAAACCCGGAAAAAATTCCATCTCAATTTAAAGACAGGCTGCGCAGCGGAAACGGCGGTTTTGAATTTGTCCTCGTTAAAGCTGAAGATTCCGAAACAGGTGATGATATAGTCCTTTCCCAGGGCGATCTTCGTGAACTGCAGCTGGCCAAAGGTGCTATTTATGCCGGTTTAATGATCCTGCTCAAGGAAGCCGAGATCAAGATAGATGACCTGGACCAGATTCTATTAGCCGGAGCTTTCGGTAATTACGTGCGCAAGGAAAGCGCCTTAACTATCGGCCTGCTACCACAGCTTCCTGCAGAAAAAATAATTGCTATCGGTAACGCCGCAGGAGACGGCTCACGAATGGCACTGACTTCAAAAACAATGCGTAAAAGAGCAATAGAGCTTCCAGGCAGGGTCGAACATCTTGAGCTTTCAACCCGGGCTGATTTTCAGGATATCTTTATCGATGCTATGGCCTTTAAAGGTAACCGCAAGTAGGATCTTTTACAAACCCCTGCAGACATTCAGCAGGAAAAAGCAGGAGCTTGTAGAATTATTTAGTGAAACAAAACAATCTATGGATTGATTAACTGTTTAAAGGATGCCTTAAAAAAGTTTTTGCCAGGGTCTAAATATTCCAGGAGGTATTAATATGTTCAAAGCAAAAGATATCATGAGCACTCCGCCAATTAGCATAAGCGGTGAACAAACTTTAAAAGAGGCCATTGAACTGCTGGCTGAAAAACAAATCAGCGGCTTTCCCGTAGTCGATGAACAAAACAAAGTAATTGGCATTATTTCGGATACCGATATTATTCGCTACTCCCAGAAGCTAAGTATAGTTACTCATACTAACCTTTCCGGATGGGTATCGCCTTATATCGACGTAGACGACCTGGCCAGTATGCGTAAGGGTTACGATTTGTTTGGCAAAACAAAGGTCAAGGAAATTATGACTAAAAAAGTCTTTTCAGTTCACGAAGATGCAGACGCACCTGATGTAGCAAAGCTTATGAACCGGCGTAACATTAACCGTATCCCGGTAGTTAACAGTGAAGGCATCCTGGTCGGTATTGTAACCAGGGCCGATATGGTCCAGTGTATGGCTAAATTTTAAATACTTAGATCTGAGTGGTCGGAATTGCAGAAAACTAAGGAGCATCATGCTATACAGGGCGAATTCAAAAATCATTTTCTCAAGCTAAAATTACTGCTTGGGATCTGGACCGGCAAAACCCTGATCACCATAACCAGACTTTTAGGCCGCGGGGGAACAACCCTTCCCGGCCGGCTGGCCTTAAAAATTGCTCCTCATATTCCATCTTGTCTGTCCGGGCTGCTGCCGGAAGGCTGTTTAATTGTAACCGGAACCAATGGAAAAACGACTACTTCCGCCCTTATAACCGGCATCCTCAAGGAAGCCGGTTATAGTTGTGTTCATAACCAGTCAGGTTCTAATATGTCCTGGGGGGTGGTCTCGGCCCTCATTGCAGCTGCATCCTGGAGAGGTCATATCTTCGAAGACTTTGCAGTTTTAGAAGTTGACGAAGGCGCTTTCCCGCAGGTGGCACAAAACGTCAAGCCGCGGGGTATAATAATAACCAATATTTTTAGAGACCAGCTGGATCGCTACGGCGAAGTAGACCAGATCAGGGATAACATCATAAAGGGTATGGATCTGCAACCTGAGTACGGTTTTGAAGTTCTAAACGCCGACGACCCATCACTGGTCAGTATTGAAAAAAGAAGCGGTAAAAAAAGGTTGTCTTATGGACTGGAGTTTAACCCGGGCGCAGATACTTTTAAAAACACCGGACGGGACATTAAAACATGCCCGCTTTGTTCTGCAAAACTCGACTATAAAAGAATTTTTTATGCCCATCTCGGACATTACCACTGCCCAGACTGCGGATATAAAAGGCAGGAACCGGATGTAAAACTAACCGAATGCATAACAAACCCTGATAACACGGCAAATTTGCAAATTGCACTTCCCGGTGAAGCAATCAAAACAAATTTCCCCCTGATGGGAACCTATAATCTTTATAACCTTTTGGCTGCAGTAACCTGTGCAAAAGCCCTTAACATATCAGGAACTGATATTACAGCGGCCCTCGAAAAATCTATTCCCTCCTTCGGCAGGATGGAGCTTTTTAAACTTAATAGCAAAACGATAGTTATTGCTTTAATCAAAAATCCCGTAGGAGCTAATGAAGTTTTAAGAACTATCCTGAACGAGGCGGACCGGATAAGCCTCCTCATAACGATCAATGATAAAATAGCCGACGGCACTGATGTTTCATGGCTCTGGGATGTAGATTTTGAACAGCTCTCTGCTGCCCGGGACAAACTGACCGGTATAACCGTATCGGGACTGCGGGCCTGGGATATGGCAGTGCGCTTTAAATATTCCGGCTTTGATCCGGCGCAGATCAGGGTTGAGGAAAATGCAGCCAGGGCAGTTGAAAGAGCAATTGAAGATACCCCGAACGGCGGCAAACTCTTCATTCTCCCAACCTATACTGCAATGCTCGAGATACGCCGAATTTTAAATAAAAAAGGCCTGGGGAAACCCTACTGGGAGGAGTAAAATATGGCCAAAATCAGAATTTGCCACCTCTACCCGGCACATTTAAACCTTTATGGTGACCGGGGCAATATGCTCGCCCTGTGCCGCCGGGCTCAGTGGCACAACATAGATCTAGAAGTAACTCCTATTGAACCCGGAGAAAGCATTAATTTTGCTCAATGCGACTTGCTTTTCATGGGCGGCGGCCAGGATAGTGATCAGAAGCTGGTTGCCGCAGATTTAAAAAAACGTCAAGCTGAGCTGCACAAGGCAGTCGAAGAAGGCATGGCCATATTTGCCGTCTGCGGCTCGTACCAACTGCTTGGCCATTACTACACAGCCAGCAGCGGGGAAAAGATTTCAGGACTGGAAATTGTCGATCTCTACACGGAAGCAGGCCCTAAAAGACTGATCGGTAATGCGGTGGTTAAATGTTCACTCTGGGATCCTCCCAGAACCCTGGTCGGTTTTGAGAACCACGCAGGAAAAACGTACCTCGGTCCAAGCCTGCAGCCTTTGGGAGAAGTGCTGATCGGTTACGGCAATAACGGGACAGATAAAAAAGAAGGCGCCGTTTACAAAAACGTAATCGGCACCTATTTACACGGTTCGCTGTTACCTAAAAACCCCTGGCTTACCGATAAAATACTGGAAAAAGCTCTCAGTTACAGAAACCAGGTTTTTAAACCGGCCCGGCTCGATGATTCAATCGAGCAAATAGCCCATGATTCAGTTATAAAGCTGGCCACTTCAAAGCGCCATAAAAAGCTTTCAAGCCGGGTTTGATGCTTTCTTATTCAAGCCTTATTTTTAGAGCATGTATTCTATCTCAGCTTCTTCACGCAGCGACTGAACCAGCTCATTAATCACAATTGAAATATTCTGCTCCACCATTAAATCT
>PWSG01000227.1 GCA_003564055.1 Syntrophomonadaceae bacterium | reverse complement strand
TTTAGGTTTTGCTTTTCTAACACCGCTGCCATGATGGATCCCTAGAACACCGGCTGTAAGATTGAATTTGCCTGGAACCTTGTATTTGAGCAGGCACAGAAGTATAATAACCTAGTGTGAGTTTAAGTTGTGAACGCAAGATAAGTTATAATTGTTATTAATCCTGTTTTTACGGTTTAAAAGTGCTTTAAAGGGGTGACTATATGTCTGAAAAAACGCTGCCCTCAGTTTACGACCCTGCTGCGGTTGAAACGGAGCGTTACAAATTTTGGCTTGAAGGCGAGTATTTCAAAGCTGCCCGTGATACGGAAAGAACTCCCTATACAATTGTTATCCCTCCTCCCAACGTAACTGGTTCTCTGCACATGGGCCATGCGCTTAACAATACTATCCAGGACATTTTAATTCGTTGGAAACGCATGCAGGGTTTTGATACACTCTGGCTGCCAGGGTGTGATCATGCCGGCATAGCAACTCAAAATGTTGTTGAAAAACACCTCGCTGAAGAGGGCATCAAAAGCACTGATCTGGGGCGTGAAGCTTTTCTTCAAAAAGTATGGCAGTGGAAAGATACTTACCATGCCCGGATTACTAAACAGCTTTACCGCTTAGGGGTATCCTGTGACTGGTCTCGTGAACGATTTACCATGGATGAAGGATGTTCCAGGGCTGTGCGCAAGGTTTTTGTAGACCTTTTCAGAAAAGGGCTGATTTACCGCGGCGATTACATGATTAACTGGTGTCCCCGCTGTCATACGGCCCTGTCAGATATCGAAGTGGAACATGAAGATGAAGAGTCAAAAATCGTCCATATCCGTTATCCACTGACTGACGGTTTCGCTTCCATTACTGTTGCGACAACACGACCTGAAACAATGCTTGGTGACAGCGGGGTAGCTGTTCATCCGGAAGATAAACGTTATACTGAACTGGTGGGCAGGAAGGTTAACCTTCCCCTTTTGAATAAAGAAATTCCTATTGTAGCCGATGATTATGTCGATCCTGAATTTGGCAGCGGTGCTGTTAAGGTTACACCAGGCCATGATCCAAACGATTTTGCCATCGGCCGGCGTCACAACCTCCGGGTTATAAAGGCAATAGACGAAGATGCAAAAATGACCGAAGCAACAGGTCCCTACCGGGGCATGGATAGATACGATTGTCGCAAGCAGGTAATTGAAGATTTAAAAGCTCTCGATCTGATAGAAAAAATTGAAGACCATGAGCATGCCCTGGGGCGCTGTCAGCGCTGCCGCATAGTTGTTGAACCGCTGATCTCCAGGCAGTGGTTTGTTAAAATGAAGCCCCTGGCTGAGCCGGCCCTGCAGGCGGTTAAGGACGGCAGGACAAATTTTGTCCCGTCGCGATTTGCCCGTATTTATAACAACTGGCTGGAGAATATTCACGATTGGTGTATTTCAAGGCAGATCTGGTGGGGACACCGCATTCCTGCCTGGTATTGTGCCTGTGGTGAGCTTATTGTTGACTACGAACCGCCGCAAAAATGTCCTTCATGCGGAAGCAGCCAGTTAAATCAGGATAATGATGTTTTGGATACCTGGTTCAGCTCCGCGCTATGGCCATTTTCCACGCTGGGTTGGCCGGAACAAACTCCCGACCTGGAGCACTTTTATCCCACCTCTGTTTTAGTTACCGCTTACGATATAATATATTTCTGGGTTGCCCGGATGATGTTTATGGGGCTGGAATTTATGAAAGAAGCTCCTTTCCACACAGTCTATATCACAGGCTTGGTGCGTGATCCCCTGGGACGCAAGATGAGCAAATCTCTCGGTAATGGAATTGATCCTTTGGAGGTTATAGAAAACTACGGGGCAGATACCCTGCGGTTTACCCTCGTTACCGGCCAGGCGCCCGGTAACGACCAGCGGTTCAGGCAGGAAGGTGTTGAAGCAGGGCGTAATTTTGCCAACAAGATCTGGAATGCTTCACGTTTTGTTTTAATGAATTTAACCGACCAGGATGAAGACGAGCCTTCATTTGACCCCTTTGATCCCGATAAACTCCCGGGCAATCTTAAAAGAACTGATCACTGGATCCTGCACCGTTACAATGAAACCGTGCGTAAAACTACGGCACTGCTTGATAATTATGAACTCGGAGAAGCTGCCCGCATGGTTTATGAATTTTTATGGAATGATTATTGTGACTGGTACGTTGAAATCAGCAAACACTATCTTTACCAGAAAGATGACAGCGAGCAGGCAAAAAGTGATCGGAAACAGTCACGCAGCCTGCTTGTTTACATCCTGGACGGGGTTATGCGCCTGCTGCATCCTTTTATGCCTTTTATTTCCGAGGAAATATGGCAGCAGCTGCCGCATGGCAAAGAAGAAGCCCTTGTCGTTAGCGCCTGGCCGCAGGAAAATGAAAAGCTAAGTTTTGCTGAAGATACCAGCGATATGGAAATTTTCCAGGAGGTGGCCAGGGCCATTAGGAACCTGCGCAGCCAGGTTCAAATTCCTCCGGGCAAAAAAACAGCAGTGCTTATAAAGGCTGAAGGAAAGACTGCTGATTGTCTGAGCCAGGAACGTCTTCACCTGGGCAAGTTGACCTTTGCTGAACCGCTTATTATTGAAGCTGAAATTGAGAAACCTAAACAGGCTCTTGCTGCAATTATCGGAGACGGGGTGGAAGTGTACCTGCCCCTGGAAGGAGTAATTGACCTGGACGCAGAAATTGGCCGCCTCGAAAAAGAGCTTGAGCAGCTGCGCTCAGAAATAAAAAAAACCGATGGAAAACTTAAAAACAGGGGCTTCATGGAAAAAGCGCCTGCAGACGTGATTGCCAAAGAAAAAGCCCGCCGGGCAGAACAGGAAACCATGCTGACCAAATTAAAACAGAGATTGCAGGAGCTTAAATTTACAGATGGAAAGTAAAGAAAATCGCTACCTGAAAGCCCTGGAATGGATTCACGGATTGGGGCGCTTTGGAATAAAGCCCGGGCTTGAACGCATAACAGCACTCTTGGAACTGCTGGGCAATCCGCATCGTGAGGTGCGTTTTGTTCACGTAGCCGGGACTAACGGCAAGGGTTCTACGGCAGTCATGCTTGCTTCAATTCTGCGTGCGGCGGGATATAAAGTTGGCCTCTACACTTCTCCTTACCTGCTTTCTTTTACCAACCGCATGGCCGTTAACGGAAACGATATTAATCAGGAAGAGCTTATTAAACTGGTTGACCAGATACGCCCCCTGGCTGATAGAATCAGCAGTGACCCCGGACTGGGCGATCTTACAGAATTTGAAGTGGTTACTGCCCTGGCGCTTACCTATTTTGCCAGCCAGGAAGCGGATCTTGTTGTTTTAGAGGTCGGCCTTGGCGGAAGGCTCGATGCTACCAATGTTGTTACACCGCTTTTAAGCATTGTTACCAATGTTAGCCTTGATCACGCCGATGTTCTTGGCGATACAGTTGAAAAAATAACTGTTGAAAAAGCGGGAATCATCAAGCAGAGCAGGCCGGTGATTACAGCCTCCGATGATCCTGTTGTTCTTAAAGGTTTAGAGCAGCGCAGCCGAGAGCTTAATGCCCCCTTTTACAGGGTTTATTTCATAAATGACGGTAAAGAAACTTCTTCCTTAGAAAAGCCTTATTCTTTCCTGCAAAAAATCACCGAAAAGGGGCAGTACTTTTCATATCACGGTTTTAATTTGCAGCTTGACGATATTTTTATTCCCCTCCGCGGTTCTTACCAGGTTACGAATGCCTTAACTGCCCTGGCTGCTGTTGAACTTTTAGAGAAGGAAGGTTTTTTTGTAGACGAAGAATCACTGCGCAAAGGGCTTAAATCAGTGGTGTGGCCGGGCAGGCTTGAGCTTTTAAAAAGAAATCCCCTTTTAATAATGGATGGGGCTCATAACCCGAAAGCCATGGAAAAGCTCTCCGAAGCTTTGCCCCGCTACTTCAATTATCAGCGCTTGTTTTTAATTATCGGCATGCTTGCCGATAAAGATACAGCTGCTATGCTTAAACACATCCTGCCCCTGGCCGACACAGTAATATTTACCAAACCTGTTTTGCCAAGGGCAAAAGATCCCGCAGAAATTGCCGCTTACGCTGGTGAACACTTTAAGCTGAAAAATAAGTTTTACGTAGCGCCCGAACATGGCGCTGCGCTGGAAAAGGCTCTTAGTCTGGCCGGACCCAAAGACGCAGTCCTTGTAACAGGGTCTCTTTATACAGTTAGCGACATCCGCGCTTACTATAAAAAGCGGCTGCAGGCTTAGTTTTTCGTTAGAAATTTATTTTAAGAATAAAATTTAAGGTCAAAATTCTAATCTATAGAACCTTTATAATCTTTGCCTGTAAAAAGCACAGTCTTTTGCAGGAGTTTCTGGAGATTTCTCGAAAACCTTATAGGCATTTGTTTATAAATCGTACTTTAATCATAGAAAGGGTGGATATAAATCTATGAGCAGCACCGTCTTTAAGGGAGGTATTCATCCGGAATATCACAAAGAGCTGACAGCTACGATGGCGATTAGCGTGATGAAACCCCCTCAAAAAGTGGTTATTCCCCTTAATCAGCATATTGGTGCGCCCTGTGAACCTCTGGATTCGATTGCAGTAGATAGCGAGGTAAAAAAAGGGCAAAAAATTGCCGAAAGTGGCAGTTTTGTTTCTGCGCCGATTCATGCCAGCGTATCGGGAAAAGTTACTGCAATCGGGCCTTATAACCATCCCCTGGGGCGCCCGGTTGAGGCTATTACAATCGAATCTGACGGACAGGACCAGTGGGATGAGAAGATTAAACCGCCCGGCAACCCGGAAAAGCTTACCCCCGAAGATATCCGAAAGGTAGTGCGTGAAGCAGGCATTGTTGGCCTCGGTGGGGCAACATTTCCTGCCCATGTTAAACTTTCTCCCCCTGGTGATAAAAAAATTGATGTTGTGGTTATTAACGGAGCTGAATGTGAGCCGTACCTTACTGCAGATCACCGGGTTATGCTTGAGAAACCGGAAAAAATTGTTTTTGGTTTGAAAATGATGATGAAGGCTTTAAATGCCGAAAAAGGTATTATTGGTGTTGAAGATAATAAGCCTGATGCTATAAAGGTGATGGAGCAGGCAGCAGCCGAAGACGATAACATTACAGTTGCTCCACTTCATACAAAATACCCGCAGGGCGCTGAGAAGATGTTAATCCAGGTTACAACAGGCCGCATAGTTCCTTCAGGGGGGCTTCCTCTTGAAGTTGGCGTTGTTAATCACAACGTAGGTACAGCCGTCGCTGTTACCGACGCCGTTCGCGAAGGCAGGCCTCTGATCGAGAGGGTCCTGACTGCAACCGGTTCGGGTATGACCCGTCCCTCTAACCTGCTGGTCAGGGTTGGAACTCTGGTTAGCGAAGTCATCGAATTATGCGGAGGGCTAAAGGAAAACACCCATAAATTAGTAATCGGCGGGCCGATGATGGGAATTGCCCAGCCCAATCCGGATATTCCTGTTATAAAGGGCACTTCCGGCATCCTTGCCCTAACCGAGGAAGATATTTACCTGGCCGAAAGCAGCCCCTGTATTCGCTGTGCCAAGTGTGTTGACAGTTGCCCGGTTTATTTGATGCCCACATCAATTGCCCAGGCCGCTGAACACGGCTTATTCAAGCGGGCAGAAAAGCTGCATGCCATGGACTGTTTTGAATGTGGATGCTGTGCTTATGTTTGCCCCTCTAAGATACCACTGACCCAGTTGATTAGAATTGCCAAGGCGGAAATAACAAAAGCTAATAAAAGGTAGCGGTTTGAGCAAGGGAGGGAAGTAATGGGAATGGATAATAAAATGATTGTTTCGTCTTCTCCGCACATTAGAAGTATAGAATCTATACAGAGCGTCATGACAGACGTTTTAATAGCTCTTTTTCCGGTAGCCCTGATGGCAGTTTTGCTGTTTGGCTACCAGGCTTTAATAACCATGGTTATCTCTGTTGCCACGGCAATGCTGGTAGAAGCCTTATGGCTGCGCAAACGTGATATTTACAATGACGGCAGTGCTGCGGTTACCGG
This sequence comes from Syntrophomonadaceae bacterium, assembly GCA_003564055.1. Lineage (GTDB taxonomy): Bacteria > Bacillota > Dethiobacteria > DTU022 > DTU022 > T3SED10-7. The sequence continues at coordinate 1,274 of PWSG01000227.1, read as the reverse complement.
GCTTCTGTTTGCCATGGTTCTTCCGCCTTCGCCTCCGTGGTGGCTGGTGGTTGTCGGTTCTGCTACAGCGATTATTATCGGCAAGCAGGTTTTTGGCGGGATTGGTTACAATATATTTAATCCAGCCCTGGTAGGAAGGGCGGTAGTGCTTGTTTCCTGGGGCGGGCATATGGCCGGTAATATCTGGTCTCCACCCCAGCCTTTTGCTTTCGGAGCAGATGTTGCCGCTGTAACAGGGGCGACAGCTCTTGCCGATCAGGGAGAAGCAATTCAATACAATTTAAGCGATTTTTTTATCGGAACTGTTCCGGGCTGTCTCGGTGAGACATCGGCCCTGGCCCTGCTGATTGGCGGGATTTGGCTCTATTACAGGGGGCATATCGACTGGCGTATTCCCGGTGGCTATATCGGCACTGTATTTGTTATGGGTGCCGTGTTCGGAGGCGGTTTTTATGATAACCATCTGATGACGGGGCTTTTTCATGTCCTGGCAGGAGGAGTAATGCTTGGTGCCCTTTACATGGCCACCGATATGGTTACGACTCCGGTTACACCGACCGGAAGGTTGATATTTGGCATAGGTTGCGGCCTGATCACTATGTTAATCAGGTTATGGGGAGTTCTGCCTGAAGGTGTTACATACGCTATTTTGCTTATGAATGCTGTTACACCGATTATCGATAATTTCACTGTTCCAAAGCAGTTCGGGGGGGTGAATAAAAGTGCGTGATATTATACGTTTATCACTGACCCTGGCTGTCATCGGTGTTGTATCGGCAGTTCTTCTTACGGCCGTTTATACCGTAACTGATCCGATCATTACCGAAAGAAGGGAAAGAGAATACCGCCAGGCGCTTGATAATTTTTTCCCCGGTTTTGATACTTTCGAAACTGAAAGCCTTGATAAAGGTCAGTTTGACCTGATTTACGGTGCCGGCGGAGATTTTAAAGGTATTATGGCTACAGTTGACGCTATGGGTTATGACGGAGAAATCAGGTATAATCTTGCTGTTGACAGAGAAGGCGAAATTATCGGCCTGCGTATTGTGGCTCATACCGAAACACCGGGCATTGGAGATGTCATTGAAAGGGACTCTTTTCAAGAACAGTTTTTAGGCAAAAGCTATGAGGATCCGATTACAGCAGGAGAAGATGTTGATATTGTAAGCGGGTCAACAGTTAGCACCGCCGCCATGATCAATTCAATCCGGCAGACAACCGGGATTATAGCAGAAAATTATCTTGGTATTGAGACAGTAGAGGTTAATATTTCA
>PWSG01000049.1 GCA_003564055.1 Syntrophomonadaceae bacterium | reverse complement strand
GCTTGATGATCCAGAGTGTTTCTTTAGTTGGGTTATCTTCCTGCCAGGCAGTAATGATCTCTTTTGCCTTATCCGGAAATTCTTTCACCAGGTCATTTAAGTTATTGCCAACGCTTTTTTGCACAAACTTTTCCGGATCGCTTCTCAGGTTTGACAAGACATCTTTGTAGTCATCAAAATACTCCAGGGCAACAAGGCTCTTTTTAGCCCAGGGCAGCCTGATTCTTAAACCTTCGCTGGCCAAACGCCTTACATGAACATTGCTGTCCTTGCTCCATTCTTTTATAACTGTAAAAGTTTCCTCGGACCATTTCTCAATTATTGGCCTGATCGCGAACTCACCGGTAAACCTTTTGGTAAGTTCGTAGATGAAATTAACTGATACCTGGAAATCTTTAATGCCGTGGCGCTCAATATAGCGGCCAACAGGCCACAGCCACCAGCCGGTGGCGAACATGCCCGTGGTGGTTTCCAGTTCGGGGCCGAGTATTTGATGGAAGATAGTAACAGCTTTCTCATAATCACCGGGCATGTAAACTTCAAAGGCATCAACAAAAGCATCCTGCCGCTGCATAAACTCTTTGCCTGCTAGCTCATCTTTAAACCTTGCCACAAAGCCTTTTTTGTTAAATTCCGGCCATACAGCATTTATTTTATCTGCTAAAAGAGCGGCGCAATTAAGATCGTAGTAGTCTTTGAACTTTTTTGCCATATTGTTATCCTCCTCACCAAATTATATATTAAGCTAATAAGTTCTGCTTGCTTTTTTGCTGAGGGGAGTTAGAGTCAGTTCGTATAATTTATCTAAATATACAGCATGGAGGATTAATGGAAGTTTGATAGAAATAACAGGGGATTAGGGCGATTTGATCTTTATGGGCTTTTAAACAATTTTGGATGTAATGGCGCACAAAAAGAAACATAAAAAGATTCTTTTTACAGCCCAGGGCTCTTGATTTAATTGTATCCCAAATAATTAAAAAAATATTTTTTATGATTTATAAATTTCCTGCCGATTTCTCTCCCAGGAGAAGCAAACGGGCTGAGCATTCTTTATGGCAGTCATGCTTAATTATAAACCAAACCAGATCTATCGTAACTATCAAGATTAACTATTTCGTGGCAAAAGCGATTTAGAAGGCTCATTTCATGGCTTACTACAATCAAACCAAGATTTCTGCGTGCTGCAATCCTTAAAACTGCCTCCCAAATCTGAGCTTGGGTCACAGCATCAAGCATGGTTGTCATCTCATCAGCAATTAAGTAGCGGGTTTCAGGACCCAGTGCCCTGATCACGCAAAAGCGCTGTAGTTCACCTGATGAAAGTTCATTGGGCCAACGTTTCAGCCATTTATTACTTATCCCGAAACTATCCATGATTTCAGCATTGGGGCGCCAGCCTTCATAAATTGTCTGCTCCAGTTGCCACCTGGGGTTGACTGCTTTTTCAGGGTGCTGCAGGACCAGCTGAACAGGGTTATTGCCTTTTACCGGCATGGGTTTGCCATCAAGGAGAACCTGCCCTGCCCTGGGCTTCTCAAAACCGGCTAAAAGACGGGCGATAGTACTTTTACCGGAACCGCTGGGCCCGTAGAGACCGATAATCTGGCCGGGATTAATCATAAAACTAAAATTGCTTACTACCCATGGCCCATTATAATAGTGAAAGCCAACTTCAAGTGCTTTAAGTGGCATAGTGGCACCTTACCTTTCCACCACGTAAACTTCTTTCTTTAGGGCGCTTTTCCTTGCAGAGATCCTTAAACATGTGGCAGCGCGGTGCAAAAAGACATCCCTGCGGCAGTTCTCCCGAGGCCGGTTGAAAACCCGGCAATGAGACAAAATCATTCTGGGGCAAGGCTTTCCAGAGAGCTTTGCTGTATGGATGGCGCAGGTCAGAGCCGTCTCCTGAAAAATCTGCTACATTTGCTGTTTCTAAGGTAGTTCCGGCATAAAAAACAGCAATTCGGTCAGCATACTCAAGTGCAGCCTTTATATCGTGAGTAATTAGCATAACTGCGCGGCCTTCATCGCTTAACTCTCTCAAATGGTGTAAGGTTTCTTTAACCACAGCAGGATGAAGGCCGGGAGTGGGTTCATCGGCAATTACCAGGCGGGCATTGCCGACCAGAGCCCCTGCTACAAGGATTCTCCTGGCCATTCCGCCTGAAAGTTGAAAGGGGTAGAGATTTTCGACATTCTTATCAAGATGGTAGCGCTTGAAGATTTTTTGTTGCACCTCCCGCTTGCTGCCCTGTTTTACGGCTGCTTTAACCTGGGCACCAACTTTCATCAGCGGGTCGAGGTAATTAACCGACTGGGGAACAAAAGCAATTTCTGTGCCACGAAGAGTTGATTGCCGTTTACTTGTAAGTATTTCTCCTCCAAACTGCATATCGCCACTGACTATAGCATTTCCAGGCAAAATGCCCAGAACAGCATGAGCCAGTAAACTCTTTCCAGATCCACTTGACCCGACCACCGCAACTACTTCCCCTGGGTATAGCTCAATGCTTAAACCGTTAATAACTTCCAGTAGCTGTTGTTTAAGACCCCTGGCATATTGAATAAAAGAAACAGACAGCTCTCTTACGCTCAGCATTGGCTCTGTTTTTACTCCGGAAACCTCACCAGGCATCGACATTTGAGGGCTGGGGGTTCCTTGTGGCATACTATTATGGTTTATTGATGTGCTTAAACTGTTATTAATCATAATCACTTCCTTTTTCACTACTCCCGGGCCCTGTGAGGATCAAACAACAAAAGCAGGTTGCTGCCCAAAATATCAAAAGAGCGAACCATAACCAGCAGGGCCAATCCAGGGAAAAAGGCCAGCCACCACATGCCTGTGGAAAGATAGCGCATTGACTCAGAAAGAATGATCCCGATTGCCGGTGTTTCCGGCGAGAGGCCAAACCCAAGAAAACTAATCCCTGCTTCGTGTAAAATAGCATGTGGGAAAAGTAAAATCAAACCGATAAAGAATTGTGGGGCCAGGTGGGGCAAAAGGTGCTTGGTAGCAATCCACCAGCGCGATTTGCCCAGTTTTTGAGCTACCTGGATATAATCTGCTGACCGCAGTTGCATAACTTCAGCGCGAATTACCCGGGCCAGGCTGGGCCAGTGTGTAACAGCCACCCCCACTATAACTCCTCGTATCCCCCCGCCCATGGCAAAGGCAATCAGAATGATTATAACCAGGTGCGGCACCCCCAGGAAAAGGTCAATCAGCCAGGTAACAAGCCCGTCTACCCTTTTGCCCAGGGTGGCGGCACTGATCCCCAGGACCAGGGCAATAACAGCGCTGACAAAAGAAGCAATCATGCCCACAGCCAGGCTGATGTTAAGCCCCTTGACGGTTCTTGTAAACATATCACGCCCAAGCCAATCGGTTCCGAACAGGTTTACTGCCGATGGCGGCTGATTCTTGATTTCAAAGTTGGTCGAGATATTATCTGCACTCAGGGTAAAATTACCTGCTATGATAAGCATGAGCAAAACAACTGTCAGGCCTATGGAGATTAATGTTTTTGTTCTAAGATTCATGCCTTTAAACAAGCGAACTTCTTTGCTGCCGGCGGCCAGATATGAAATTCCGCTTTTACTCATCCCGATGCCTCCCCTTGCCTAATCCTGGGGTCGACCAGGCGGTAAATGATATCTGCGATCAAATTGCCGCTAAAAACAAACATGGCACTAAAGATTACTATGCCCAGCAATAAGGGCACATCGCCCCGCAGTCCGGCCTGCACGGTGGCCTGCCCCAACCCCGGGTAAGAAAAAACCTGCTCGGCCAACACCGAGCCGCCAAAAAGCTCACTTAGGGAGGCAAACTGCAGGGTTACAGCCGGCAGAGCTATGTTTCTCAAGCCATGCCTGAATAATACTTCTCTTTCTGTAGCTCCCCTGGCCCTGGCCAGCAATACATACTCACTGTTAAGAACATCAATCAGCTTTTGCCGGGTATGCAGGGCAACATTGGCAACACCGAGGATACTTAAAGTTAAAGCAGGTAATATGAGGTGTCTTAACCTTTCGGCAAGCGTAACTTCTTCAGCCAGCCCCCCTGCCGGTACAGCCAGACCGATGGGAAACCAGCCGAGCCAGACAGCAAACACTATGAGTAGCAGCAGGCCGAGCCAAAAAGTAGGGGTCGACGCTAACGTAAAACAGTAGGTTTTAATCAGGCGATCCAGCCATGAACCCTGCTTCATCGCTGCTGTAATGCCCAGCCAGAAGCCAAGTAAACCGGATATTATCCAAGCCAACCCCATCAGCATTAGGGAGGCCATAAAACGTTCCCCTATTACAGTAAGTACAGGTCTTCTGAAGATCATCGATGTTCCAAAATCACCCTGAAGCAGGGCTGCCCCCCAGCTATAGAGGCGCTCCAGCGGAGGTCTGTCCAGACCCCAGTAAGCGGCAATGTTTTCACGCTGCTCGGGGCCGACAACCATTGCGTCGGCCCCGATATATGACTGCACGGGATCTATCGGTGACTTGCTGACCAGCCAGAAAGATAAAACGCTCAAAGCGGCCAAAAGGATTACCGCTTTTAATACTTTACCACTAACAAATATAAGGAAACCGGTTAAACGCATTTTCCATGCCCCTTTAGACCCGTCTTAAAAACTAACTAACGCCACTTCCATTCGGCAATATTATCGGTAAAGGGCCAGCCGTGACCGTGTGGTTGAACTTTCTGCTTGCCAATATCCAGGTTTTCATCCACCAGGTACAGGTGACCGAGATTAACCAGCCAGGCCCAGGGCGCATCAGCCTTGCCGCTGAAACCAGTTTCTCCATCCCATTGCGCCTTTTTCCAGTAGCTGTTCGCTTCTTCTTCACTGGTTGCGCTGAGCGCCAGCTCCATATATTCATCAACAGCCGCGTTGCTGTAAAAACCGGTATTATACCAACTAAACCCGGCCATGGAACTGTGATAAAGATTAAACATCTCAATGGGATCATAACTGCCCCAGCCGAAAAGAACAGCGTTGGAATGCATCAGCTCTTGAATATCATCCCAGCTCTTACCCTCGGCTTTAATATCAATTCCCAGCGGCCTGATCATTTCGGCCACACCGAGGGCCAGAGCCTGCCTGGTCATATCAGAAGCAGGGTAAATGAGGCTGAAAGAGGCTTTGAGGCCATTTTTCTCCAAAATTCCGTCACCATCGGTATCTTCCCAACCCGCTTCAGCAAGAATTGCAGCGGCTGATTCAAAGTCAGCATCGTTTAACACTGTTTCAGGATTCCACCAGGGCATGTGGTCGCACACTGTATATGCGGGAGTACCGAAACCGTTTAATGCGCCTGAAACCAGCGCCTGGCGATCAACGGCAATATTAATGGCCTGCCTGATAGCCAGGTCTGCTGTTACATCGTTACCGATTGGTTTTCCGTCCTCTGTTTCGCCGCTGGCTTTGACAAAAGGAAACATTATGCCACGGTTGTCAATACTCTCCAGGTTTACCAGGCTCATGCCGGAGACTTGCTGGTCGCCAAATGCGTGCGGTATAGCTGCTATTTGCACTTCACCGGCCCTTGCTGCTGCAAAGGCGGCATCCTCTTCAAGAAATAAGAAGGTAATCCGCTTGAAAAAAGGCTGCTCACCGTAATATAAGGGGTTTGCTTCTACAATCAACTGCTGTCCTTTATCCCACTGCAGCAGTTTAAAAGGTCCTGAGCCGACAGGATTCTCAGCATAGTTACTATCATAGGCATGTTCCGGTACGATTCCCGTTGATACCAGTATTGCACTAAAGGCTGAATGAGGCCTCTCAAGGGTAAATTCTATGGTGTAATCATCAAGGGCCTTAACTTCGGTGAGCAGATTTAAATCAACAACAGAGCCACTCTCTTTGGTTTTTTGAAAGGTAAAAACCACATCACCTGCTGTTAGCTTCTCTCCATCTGAAAACACCGCGTCATCCCTGATAGTAACTGTCCAGGTCAGAGCATCTTCACTTACCTCATAGCTGGTTGCCAGATCATTTTCAATCCTTAAATTGCTGTCTCTCTTCAACAGTGTGCTCTGAAACAGCGGCGAACCATAGCGGCCCCAACCGGCTACAGGGTCCCAACCCTCATCCGGCTCATAACCGACAGCCAGGATCAGCTCATCTTTTGGAGCTTCGTCAGTATCCGCGCCACCGTTTTCAGTTGCCGGAACTTGCTCAAAGCAACCGCTAAAAAAGAACAGGGCAAAAATAAAAGAGATAAAAACGAGAGAAAATATAAACCTTTTGCCACCTTGCATTAATTATAGCCTCCTTAGAGTGTTACTAATTATAGTTTGCGTGTTACATATTACCTTACTAATAAGTTACTGTCAAGGACAGAATTAATAATTCATTTTATTAATAATTGCTACTACTTGGCTAAATTCGATGACCGAGGCTGTGTCAGATTATAAAGCCCTGGAAGCCATAAATGATGCTTCCAAAGAAAACTGCTGCCTTGTTTTCTGGGCTACTAACCGGCCATCCGCTTTATCGATACCGAATGGACAAGCGAAGAAACAGCCGATAAAGCAATAGAGAGTCTAACCCGTTTCTTCTGGCTTTAAACGGATATTACTCCCGGGATAAGAGATATTATTACCCGCTACGTAAATGAAAATGCAGTTAATGGTACCTTGCTGTAAAAAGACAGAAGCCGTCCTGGGGGTGGTAACCTGGAAGGTGAGCCGCTACGGCAACAAAGACTAAGGTTCCTGCCTCACAACATCAGGCAGCTGGTCGAAGTGTTTGTCATAACTGTAGATAGCATCTATTTTCCGGCTGCGCATAATTTCACTATTGTAAGCATCAATGAAATCAATATTTTCTGTTTTGAAAAGCTCCATGATATCGGGAAAAATATTTTTACAGGGGAAATTGAGATTCTTTATCATAAGCAGGGGCATAATAATGTCAAAGACTTCAGATGGGTTAAGGTTATATGTTTTAGGCGACTGCAGTACCCAGACCAGCTCGGCTATAACCAGGTCGGTAGTGTAAAGTTTAAGCTCTCCTTCTGCTGCACTTTGAAGAAGCTTGTGACAGCTGGCCGCTTTTACCGGATCGTCTTTGGTCAGAAATCGTAGAAAGACATTTGTATCGATGAACTGCATTAACTAACCTCGCTTGCTACCTTTTTCACCTGCCCAATCCCGGGCCAGGCGGCGGTGGTCTTCATGGCTGCCTGCAGGTTTTTGTTTTTCCAGAACCCCATAAACATCATCAAGGCTAACCTTTACAGGCCTGATTACCACTTCATTTTGCTCATTAACAGTAAACTCGACCTTTTCACCATAGGCGATATC
>PWSG01000213.1 GCA_003564055.1 Syntrophomonadaceae bacterium | reverse complement strand
TGCCAGCGCCAAGTCGGACGGAGCCCGGATGCGCTGTCAGGCCGCTCAACGGGGGGTTTCTATTATTACAACTATCCAGGGAGCCCTGGCCGCCCTGGAAGGAATCCAGGCTGTTAAAAAGCAGGACGTGCAGGTGCAGTGTTTGCAGGATTATTATCTTTAGCACATAATTACTCACCGATTAATTTTATGGCCACCATTTTTCTGCGCCGGCTGTCAAACTCAGCATAAAAACCTGCTGCCAGTGACCAAAATTGAGCTTCCCTTCATTAATAGGGATCAGGACCTGGTGGCCGATCAGTATGTTAAATTATAATACCCCTTCAGCAGATAAACAATACTACACGGAAATGTTGCCAATACCCCCCCACTTCTTTAACAATGCAAGTTAATGTTGACAAAGCATATTTCCGAACCTATAATTACAGTAATAAAACTATTCAGTAACTGTAATAATAAAGGAGCATCATTGAGATGGTTAATAAAGAAAACCGTAGTTTTTCAAACAATGAAAAAATAACTACCGAACTTAGCTATATAGTAAAGTATCTCTATGAAAATTTTGAAATGCTTTCCCGCTGGACTCCGGAGTTTACGGCAAAGGAGCTTCTTTTAATCTTAGAGCTTCGGGACAATAAATCGCTCCGCATTGGCGACATTGTTGACAAAACAGGCTTTTCCTTTAGCACAGTTAGCTGGCTGGTCGATAACCTGGTTAAGAAAAAAGTCCTTTCACGCAGGCGTGACAGTAACGACCGCAGAGTGGTTAGGGTTAAGCTTGCTGCAAAAGGTCAGGAAACTATTCAAGAATACGAACGCATTTTCGAAGAAATAGCCGATCTCTTTTATGCCGTGTTGACCCCTGAAGAACAACAGGAGTTTTTAAGACTTAGCTGTAAAGTCATAGACAGACTTGAAGAAAAAACTGCGGGAAGACTTGTTAATCCTCAGGTGAAAAGGATCTGTAAATAAATATTTCTCGAAAGGAGTATGCCGGTAATGAGTAGTAATAAGATTGAGCTGCTAAGAGAAGCTGTTTTAGAGGGTAATTACGAAAATATAGGTTCATTATGTCAGTCTGCTCTGGATTCAGGTTTGGATCCGAAGCAGGTGCTCACTGAAGGTTTGGCCGGAGGCATGGCTGATCTGGCTCGTAAATTTGGCAAAATGGGTATGTATTTAGATACCGTTCTCTGGTCTACCGCAGCCTTTACTTTTGGCAGCATGGCCCTGCAGGAGGCTCTCTCAACAACAGAACAAAAATCAAAAGGCACTGTAGTCATAGGCGTGCCCGACGGTCCATGGACTATCGGTCCCAGCGTAGTCACTGTTGTTTTATCAGCAGAAGGCTACAAAGTAGTAAATGCCGGTTCTGATGTTGGTCCGCAGGCTATCGCTCAAAAGGCTAAAGAAGTCGATGCCGACTTTGTAGCAACCGGCCTTTACCTGAGTTATCGCTTGAATATGCTCGAAGAACTGGAAAAAGAACTTGCCGAAATGGGTATCAGGCATAAGGTAAAAACAATTATTTCCGGTCCCTCCACCAGTCCTGAGATAGCCGATCGTATAGGTGCAGATGCTTACTGTGAAACTGCCACAGAAATAGTTGAGACTCTCGATATATTCACAGAGAGGCAAAAAAAAGAAATGAGCAGCAAGCAGAGAGTAATGACAACCCTTGATTTGCAGGAACCTGATCGCGTTCCCCTGGTTCCCTTTGCCATGACATTCTGTTCCAGGCAATATGGAATACCATACAGTGAGTATGTCACTAATGCTAAGTCTCTGGCTGCATCCCAGGTAAGCACAGCCAGGCGATTCGGTTGGGATGCAGTTATAGCTGATTGCGACACGGCGGTCTACACTGAAGCAGTGGGAGGAAAGTCGGATATTCCTTATGATGATGTACCAAGAATAGCTGAACCGGCAATCAATGCTTCCTCGGCGGCGAGTGACTTTATGAAGCTCAAAGATCCGGCCGACTATGTTAATGTCGGGCGGTTGCCAGAAATACTGGGCAGTGTAAAGTTCATGAAAGAAATGGTTGGTGATGAGCTTGCCATTATCGGCTGGACTGAAGGGCCATTCCAGGGGGCAATGCTGCTCATGGGTGCCGATCCGCAGGCAATCTTTATGCTGCGCCAGGAAAAAGAGCTCCTGCACGAAATACTTGCCTGGTACAGTGAGTTTGCATTTCAGTGTGCAAAAGTTTTTGTTGAAAATGGTGCAGACATTATCGGTAGTGGTGAGTCGGCCGCCTATTATCTCTCACCTGGTGCTTTTGAAGAATTTGTGCTGCCTTACGAAAAGAAACTATACCGCAGAATAAATGATGAACTTGGAGCAAAAGTTCTGGTGCATAGCTGTGGTTATGTTCCGCAGTGTCTTAAATATGCTCCGCTGGTCAACCCGGGTGGTGCAATTCAATTTGATTACCAGGTACCGCTTAAGTGGGCTAAAGATCTGGTTGGCAAAGACATTACCCTGATGGGGAACCTGGACTGCAATCGGCTGCTGCATCTCGGCAGCCCGCAGGAGGTAGAAGAAGCATGCCGTGAAGCAATCCTGGCAGCTGGACCCGGGGGTGGATTCTTTCTTTCCGGCGGATGTGAGATTCCACGGGATATGCCTTACGAAAACATGCAGGCCATGCACAGGGCCTGTGTTAAGTACGGAACTTATCCATTAAAAGACGATTGTTAAAAGGCATAAGGGGGGTAACGAGAAAATAAGAAAACCATAAAAATCAGCCCTGCATCCCTTTGGAAGGTAGTTTCAAATAAAAAGCTAGCAATCAGGGGAGGCACATTAATGGAAAAGAGAATAACTTTTACTCAAAAGCTGTATTATGCCCAGGCATGTCTTGGCCAGAATGTTATTAACCTGGCAGTAGTTACCTGGGTGGTCTATTTCTTTGCCGGCGGCGGTGGCCGGGCTCCGCTAATTCCGATTGCCCTGGCCGGCCTGGTCCTTGGTGTAGGCCGGATTATCGATGTCGTAACCGATCCCCTGATCGGTTACTGGAGTGATCGCTCTACTTATAGTGGGGGACGCCGCCGGCCCTTCATTCTTTGGGGTGCCCCACTGTTGACCATCTCATTCTTTTTGCTCTGGATTCCTCCTGTTCCCGGGGAAAGCTGGTGGAATGTTCTTTGGTTATTTGTATTCATTAATATGTTCTTTCTTCTTTTTACCATTACTACAGTTCCATACCGATCTGTCATTCCTGACATTGCCCCGGATTCAAGGGAGAGGATCAGCGTTGCCGCCTGGATGGCCGTATTTGGAACTGTCGGAGTAATGATCGCCTCTATTGGCAGCGGACCAATTATCCAGGCCTTCGGTTACCCGGCAATGGGCCTTGTTCTTGGTTTGATTGTTTTACTATCCTTCTGGCTCTCCCTGCTGGGAGTAAAGGAACAGCCCAGAAGTGAAGCCGACCTGCAGACGATCTTATCTCTGAAAGAAGCTACAGTCCAAACCATTAAAAACAAACACTTTCTGGCTTTTGCTGCCGCTATAGTCAGCTTCCAGGTTGGGTTACAGGTTTTCATGATTGTCCTGCCTTTTTTTGTTACAGTAATTCTCGGAGAGGGTGAGGCCCAGGTAGCTCTCTACCAGGGCACCTTTGTTGTAATTATGGTGGCATCTTTACCGCTATGGTCATGGTTGGGCAATCGCTTTGGTAAAAGGCGAGGGCAGCTTTTATCCCTTTTGCTGGTGGCAATTCTCTACCCCTTATACTACTTTGTCGGTAATCTCCCGGGGTTAGCTCCAAACATACAGGCCTTGATTTACTTCGGCCTTCTGGCCGTGCCCATATCCGGTCTTTATGTCTTTCCCAATGCTTTAGTTGGCGATATTACAGATTATGACGAATTAAAGACCAGGAAACGCCGCGAAGCCATGTACTATGCCGGTTTCGGTTTCATGGAAAAAGCAGCCTGGGCCATCTCAGCTTTTCTGGTTTCAATCATATTCCCTGTTTTCGGTTTTACTGTCGATAACCCTCTTGGCATCCGCCTGGTCGGTCCGATCGTCGGAGCCATAAGTGTATTTGGCTTTTTAGGTTTTTGCTATTACCGTCTTCCTGACACCATAAAGGGAAAAACGCTTGAAGAAATCGAATAGGACCCTTACCTTGTGAGATAGGGGGACGGGGGGGGTGACTCATAAGCTGCCGAACCAGATCAATTGAGCCTTAACAGAGTTTTTCAAAGTATACAGCATGGAAACCAAGAGTAGGGGTAATGCTAAAAAAGGGTGACCAAATCATTGACAAACCAGGCAGCTTTTATTGATTCGCTGTCACGATATAATTCATCCCAGGTCAAACCGCCTGCTGAAGCGATAATAGACAATAAAACAACAATAACTGTCAGCCTGGCTGCTGTTTTAAAATTTGTTTCCATGAAAAGATCAGTTCCTTCCTGACTATAGACTCATATTATAAAATGAGTCAGGGTGATCTATGCTTCCAATGGAAATGATGTTAATAACTCCGCCTCCTTGACACTTATCCCCTGTCACTCTGCACTCAAAGAGCTATGCAGAGGTTAACTAAATCCTTTCTATCGGCTATAATGCAACTATAGTGCCTGTGCCGGGCAGGGCTGATAAAAAATCATACTTTGGTACGATACCAGGATCAACCCGTAGGACCTTTGTTTTAACCGGAGGCCCTGTTAAGCTTTAAAAAGCGGCGGGAAATTTTAACGGGGCCGTAATTTATAAAGCAAAGGGGTTAGTAATAATGAAAAAACAGTTGTGGGGTATTATTTTACTCGTTCTCGGCGTTCTCGTTTTACTGCAGGTGCTGGGCGTGTACGAACTTGGGCTTGCTTTCTGGCCCACTGTGCTGCTGCTGCTCGGAATTCTTATCTTGTCCGAAAGCATTAGTTTTGGACTAATATCATGGATTACCCTTGGGCTGGGCCTGTGGGTTGGAGGTATTGGCCTCTTTGGTATCTTATCAAATGCCGGGGTAATCGATATCAGCGGCAGTGATATCGCCCGCTTTGGCTGGCCCCTGATCCTGGTGGCTGTCGGGCTGTCGATCCTGCTGGGAGACCGGAACCTGTTTTTCCGCAGGTTCTTTTCCCGGCATGATACTGATAAAACTGATTGGGACGGGTACAAGCAGGTGCGCCATATCGGGGATCTCTATCACGGGAGGGCCCCCTGGACCCTGGATCAGAATCTTGAATTCTTTCACGGCATCGGGGATGTGGTTGTTGATTTTACCACGGCTGATATAAAGCCCGGTACGTACCATGTATTCCTGAAAGCCGGCGTCGGCGATGTAACGATCAGGGTTCCCAGCGGGATAAATTTCGATGTTGATGCCTCAGTCGGGCTTGGTGAACTGGAGGTATTCGGTGAGCAAAAATCAGGAATCGGCGGGTTGGCAATAAAGCGGGTAATTAAAGTTGAAGATGCCGCTGCCACTATTCAGCTTGAAGCAAGAATGGGGATCGGAGATATGAAAGTTATTTACATGCCGGCTGCACCGGGAGAAATAAAGTGAAACATGATCGCACTTTAGGCCTGCAGTGGCGGCAGGCCTTTCTTTATTTAATGGTTGGCACTGGCAGCGCCCTGGGGTCCCTGGCCGTGTTTCAAGCTGGCCGGTATTTCGGCCTGGACCTTTACGGTTCGATCGTCTTAGGGATTGCTGCGGGCTTTTTGGTAGGTGTCTGCGGCGCAATTGCCGGGTCGCTGATTACCCGCACCCTCAAGCTGAGGTTATGGGAGGCGGGGCGTATGGCCGGTAGAATAGCCCGGGGCGATTACCGGGCCCGGGTGGAGCCCGGCCCGGAAGATGAAGTAGGCTGGCTGGAAGAACAGCTTAACCACATGGCCGATCAGCTTGAAAACGCAGTCTCTTCACTGCAAGAGCTGGCTGAGCAGAACCGGCGCCTTGGTGAAGAAGCAGGTCGGGGGGCGGTTTTAGAAGAAAGGATGCGCCTTGCCCGCGATCTGCATGATACCGTGAATCAACAACTTTTCGTTATGGCTATGCGCGCGGCCGCCTTGAAAAGCCACCTGGAAAGAGATAGCGCCAAAGTTGAAAAGCTTATTCCCGAAATGGCAAAACTCGAAGAAATGGCCAGGGAGGCTCACAGCCAGATCCGCGAGTTGATCCTGCAGATCAGGCCTGTTACCCTGAAAAACGAAGGCTTAGGGCCGGCTTTGAAGGAGTATGTTAAAAATACAGTTGAAAATGAAGCTTGGCAGGTGACAACAAGAATTGATCACAACATCCGGACGGGCTATTCAGTCGCGGAAAGCTTATTCCGTATCGCCCAGGAAGCCCTTAACAATATCAGCAAGCATGCTTCGGCAGATAAGGTTGAAGTCTGCCTTGATCGGACTGGTCAGGATATAATTATGGAGATAAGTGACAATGGAAAAGGTTTCGACCCGCGGAAGGCAATCAGACCGACAGCGGTTGGCCTATCAGGGATCCGGGAAAGAATTAAAGCAATCGGGGGCAGCTTTGAATTAGTGAGCTCCCCTGGGGACGGTACTAAGGTAAGGGTAACGGTGCCTGGTGAAGAAAGGGGCGGAAATTGATGATCAGGGTGATGCTGGTTGACGATCACGGCATGGTCCGGGAAGGCTTGAAATACTACCTGGAAGTGGAAGACGATATTGAAGTAGTCGCAGAAGCGTCGGGCGGCCGGAAAGCTGCCGAACTTGCCGGCAAACTGCAGCCGGACGTTATACTGATGGACTTAATTATGCCTGACGTGGACGGAGTGGAAGGAACCAGGCTCTGCCTGGAAGCCAGCCCGGGTTCTAAAATTGTTGTCCTGACCAGCAAGGCAGAAGACGACATGGTCCTACCTGCAGTGCGCGCGGGAGCGCTATCATACCTACTTAAAGATGTTTCAGCTTCCGAACTGGCAGACGCCATCCGCGGGGCTGCAGCGGGAACGCCGACCCTTCACCCCATGGCTGCCTCGAAAATGATGCAGCAGGTCCAGACTGATCATAATAAACATGAAAAGCAGGCGCGGATCAGCCCCCGCGAAATGGAAGTGCTTGCTTTGATTGCCAGGGGCTTCGGGAACAAAAAAATCGCTGCAGAACTCTTTATCAGCGAGCGCACGGTAAAAACCCACGTTACCCATCTGCTGGAAAAACTTGAGCTCAGCGATCGCACCCAGCTGGCCATTTACGCCATCAACAACAAGCTGGTGGAATCCTGAGTACCCTGGCACATGAGACGGGGGGACGGGGGGATTGACTCACTTGCATTTCCTCTTATCATTAAAGATTTCAAGTAACACCGTGCCGGGCTTTACCGGGAACAATTTAACTGGCAGGTGAGCATATGATTTAGGGCTAAGGGCGAGCTGTAAACAATGAGTCAAACCCCAATCCCT
>PWSG01000230.1 GCA_003564055.1 Syntrophomonadaceae bacterium | reverse complement strand
TATAATCACCCTGCCACTCCATAAGCTGGCGCAGCCAGGTCAGCTTGTCATCAATATCAAAGGTCTCTTTAGACTTTTCTTTATAACGCCAGTGGGCGGCAATACCGTACTCGGCAGTACGATGCATATCCCAGGTCCTGATTTGTATCTCGGCCAGCTCATTTTCTGCGGCAAAAACGGTCGTGTGCAGGGACTGGTACATATTAGACTTGGGCATCGCAATAAAATCTTTAAAGCGACCGGGAATAGGCTTCCATATTGTGTGAACAATACCCAGGGTATGATAACAGTCTTTAACCGTGTCAACTATGATACGAATTGCAGTCAGGTCGTAAATCTCGTTAATATCCTTGCCCTGGTTTTTCATTTTGTTATAAATACTGTACAGGTGCTTGGGCCTTCCCTGGATCTCTGCTTCAATGGAGGCTTCTGAAAGATAATCCTGCAAGATCCAGATAATCCGGTTGATAAAATTCTCTCGCTCACGCCTCTTTTTATGCAATCTTTCAACCAGTTGAAAATAATCCTGCGGTTGCATATAACGAAAGGCTAAATCTTCAAGTTCCCACTTAATCATATAAATTCCCAGGCGATGAGCCAGAGGAGCGTAAATCTCCAGTGTTTCACGGGCTATCTCTTTTTGTTTATGGGTATTGAGGTATCGAAGGGTTCTCAGGTTATGGGTACGATCAGCCAGCTTGATCAAAACTACCCTGATATCCTGTGCCATGGCAATAAACATCTTACGTAAAGTTTCCGCCTGCTGTTCTTCCTTGGATGAAAAATCGAGACGGCTCAACTTTGTTACGCCATCTACAAGGACAGAAACCTCTTCTCCAAATTCCTCCCGAATATCTTCGAGGGTAAGATCTGTATCTTCAACCACGTCATGAAGCAAGCCGGCAATAATAGTCATCAGGTCAAGTTCCAGCTCGGTTAAGATCAGGGCCACACCAATGGGGTGAGTAATATAAGATTCCCCCGATTCGCGCAGCTGTCCGGAATGAGCCTCAACTGAATAGTGGTAAGCTTTTTCTGCCATGGCCCAGTCTTCCAGGTCGGGATAATAGCGCTGGATTCTTTTTTTCAGTTCATTTAGTTTTTTTTCTTTAACGGCCATATTACCAGTTCCTCCAAGCTGCCCATGTATGGCAGGAACCAGGCACAGATAAATTTCCTGTCCGGTTGGCAACCTGTTTCGACAATATCTATAATACTAAAAAATGGCTGTTATTTCTACAGCAATTCATTACCTGTCGCTTAGATGATCGAAAAAGACCGTAACTTCTTGAAGGGATCCGCCAAGAAGCAGCTTCTGAAAGCGCTCACAGCTTTCTATAAGTTCCCTGGTGGAACTATAGGTCGGCGAATGTTCAAGACATTCGGGCCAATTTTTCATAATTGCTGTGCTGTCTGCAGAAAGGCGCCCATTTTTTAGCAGGCTGATCTCAGTCAGGATAGTTTCAACACGCTCCCAGAAAGTCTTAACAGGCTTAAAACTTAAAGCTCCGATGGCATCTTCCGGAAGGGCTGATAAAGATCCCTCGGAGGCTTTTGTGAGCAGAAAAGCAATGATCGTTTCCAGCATCTCTGCCGAAGGAAGGGACATGTCGATCAGCCGAGTGTTCAGGGCCTGATCTTTCTGGTTATAAAGAAGATATACTGTGAGTTTGTCATTTTGAGGGCCTTTTTTAAAGATCTGCTCTATAATATTCTCATGAAGCGGAAAATCGTAAAGTACCAAAGCTGCAGCTTCGCCAGGAAGATTTGCGCTGCCTCCATTCATAACCCCGCTGGTGATCATAGATGGAGGCTTGCAAGCTAAAGTGTTTTCTGTAATTTTACCTGCTCTCGAAAACGTGGCAGAGAAAACAATAACATCTCTTTTTTCCCGCCTGAGTATCTCTTGTGCAATTTCAAGGCGTTTTTTGCTGCCTCGAAGATCAACTGCCTCAACCCGTTCGCCTGATAAAATTTCACTATAACTTAAATCTTTTACTTCAACTTCCAATCTCTCCTGGTCACGATAAAAACTATTTTTCAACCTGAAAGCCAGGTCAACCCTGCGCCCTTTTTCCAGCTGTGCTTCCAGGCCTGCTCCGGCAAACATAATTGGTTCAAGAAGTTGTTTTCCTTTTTTAACAACTAACTTGAGATGCTTTTTATCTGCTCCAACCAGGCGCAGGGAGGCAATTTCCCAGTCCCGGCTGCCAAAAAGGGGAACAGGGTTTGCGGCACCAAAAGGCTGCAGCTGTTCTATGTTTCCGGCCAGGTCTAAATTTATCTCGGATGCGTCCAGTTCTACGTCAATGCTTAAAACCGGTTTTGCCCTGCTTTCATCAATTATGCCCCGGGCATAGGAATTCATGTTTCGGCGCAACCGGTCAATATTACTTTCTTCGATTGTAAACCCAGCTGCATGCTCATGTCCTCCGAAATGTTTAAGCAGGGGAGCGCTGTCAGCCAGGGCTGCTGTAATGTCAAAACCCTCGATACTGCGAGCGGAACCGCGTCCGGTGCCTTCTTCACAGGCAATAAGGACAACCGGGCAGTTGAATTTATCCACCAGCCTAGAGGCAACAATACCTATAACACCGTGATGCCAGTTTTCAGAAGCCAGGGTAATTACTTTTGTTTCCTTATTGGAAAGAAGTTCAAGGGAAGCTGCTTCAGCCTCCAGCAAAATTTTTTGTTCTGTTAACCTTCGCAGCTGGTTAGCCTTTTGAAGATGCTCAGCCAGCTCTGCAGCCCTTTTTTCATCACCTTCAAGCAGCAGCTGCGCCGCAGGCAACGCTTCGCCCATACGACCGGCTGCATTAACCGCCGGTGCAAGTAAAAAAGCAAGTGCAGTACTGTTAATGCGTCCTTTATCAAGAGAAACAGCATGAGCAAGGGCTTTAAAACCGGGACGCCCAAGGCCGCGAATTTTTTCCAGGCCTGATGATACAATAATTCTGTTTTCACCAAGCAGAGGAACGACATCGGCAGCTGTGCCAAGGGCAGCCAAATCTAATAACTGCGAGGGAAATTGACTGCCTGCTTTGTCCATCAGGGCAACAGCAAGTTTAAAAGCAATGCCGGCTCCCGACAATTCTTTAAAAGGATAAGAACATCCTTTTTGCAGCGGATTGATTACCGCTTTTGCTTCGGGCACATCTGCAAAAGGCTGGTGATGATCAGTGATTATTAAGTCAAGACCTATTTTCGAAGCAGAAACTGCTTCTTCAAAAGCATTGATTCCGCAGTCGACAGTAACGACAAGCGAACCTCCGCTATCCTTAAACTGCCTTAATGGCTCAACATGTAAACCGTAGCCCTCTTCAAAGCGGCTGGGCAGAAAAAAGTCGACCTCGCCGCCAAGCTGCTGCAGCGCTTCAACGAGAATAACCGAGGCAGCAATACCGTCTGCGTCGTAATCACCGTATATAATAATTTTTTCCCTCTCTTCGACAGCATTAAGCAGCCTGGTAACTGCCCGGTCCATTCCGAGCATTAGCCAGGGTGAATGCAGTTGATCGATTGAAGGGCATAAAAAAGCCCCGGCCAGCCTAAAGTCTTCCATCCCTCGGCTAAGCAGCAACCGGGCCAGGGCATGAGGAACATTTAATTTTTTTGCTAATTCAAAACTGCAATTGCGATCGGATTGGGGCCAAACCCAATTTTTATCGCTCAGGCTCATCCGGTTCCTCTTTCGTTTCTTTTTGAACATCTGCTGTTTCTTCCGGCTGAGTTTCTGCCTGCAGGTTTTCATCTTGCACCGTTTCTTTTAGATCTTCTTTTTCTTCTTCTGGCACGGATACAGCTTTGTTTAACTCGGCCTCAAGGAAAATCTTTTCTTCTTCCAGTGCTTTAACCTGTTTTTGGAGATCTTCATTCTTTCGCCTCATTTCTCTAAAGGAAAAAGCACTGCGGATACTGCGGAAAATAGCAAAAAAACCCATCACGAGAGCACCTACAAAAGCAGAACCAAGGATCAGCAGGATAAGCGAAACTTCAGCCCGCCCAAAAATATAACTGACAGTTACCGGTTCGTTATTAGCCAAAGCAACTATGGCTATAATCAAGCTAAAAACCAGGGCCAAAATCAGGTAAAAAGATCCCATTGGTTTACCTCCTCGCATACTATTATACTATGCCGCCCGGCGACGCTTGCTGCTAAAATTAACTTCCTGGAGATTAAGCCACAGGGGGCTTGCTACAAATATAGAAGAATACGTGCCCACTATAACACCGAGGATCAGGGCAACCACAAAAACAACCAGATCCAGACTGCCAATGAAGTAATGAAAACCAAACAACAGGGCAGTCAGAACAAGCAGGGTAGTCACCGAAGTATTAATTGAACGGACCAGGTTTTGATTTATGCTTTCGTTTACCACCTTGGAAAAGTTGCTCTGCTTCTGGTGCTTGATGTTTTCGCGGATCCGATCAAAGATAACGATAGTATCATTAACGGAATAGCCAAATACAGTTAGTATTGCCGCGACAAAGGGCACATTAATTTCCAGCTGCAGTATAGAAAATATGCCGATTACAATAATAATATTATGCAGCAGGGCAGCGATGGTAGCCACAGCAAACCTGAATTCGAAACGGAAAGTGATATATGCTACCATGAGGATGACTGCCACGACCAAAGACAAAAATGCCTGACGGGCCAGTTCCCCTCCAATTACGGGACCGACACTTTCAATCCGTAAATCTGCGGGGTCCAGGGCGGGCCAGCGATCCCTGAAGGCGCTTAAGATCATATCGCGCCGCTCCTCTTCAATATAAGAGGCCTTAATTACCAATCCTTCATCAGCAAGTTCACCACTTAAGTCTCTGCTCTGCACAACCTGTATTGCCGCACCTTCCAATTCTTCAAAAGGAGCAGCTACCTCCTGGACCTCAGCCATGGTAAAGTCTTCCCCGAGGTTTAAGTGCAGTACAGTTCCGCCGGTAAAATCAATACCCAGGTTTAGACCAAAAATAACCAGCGACAAAAACCCGGCAATAACCAGTACTGCTGATAAAAAATATGCTTTACGGCGGTTACCGATAAAATTAATCATTATAGTCTCACCCCCACATAAACTCCGCTCTTGAACAGGCCGGCTCTAAAGGCAAGGCGCATAAGCAAACGGGTCAGGACTATTGCTGTAAACATGCTGCAAATAATTCCGATGAAAAGGGTTACCGCAAAACCCCTGACCGGACCGCTGGCCAGGCTGAAAAGCACTATGGTAACAATTAAGGTGGTTACATTGGCATCAATAATGGCACGAAATGCACGCTGAAAACCACCTTCCATAGCGCTGCGCGGAGTTCTGCCCGAACGCAGTTCATCCTTTATTCTTTCAAAGATGATGACATTGGCATCGACTGCCATACCAATGGAAAGAATCAAACCGGCAATTCCCGGCAGGGTAAGGGTTGTGGGCAGGTATGTAAGGGCCCATAAAACCAGGGACATGTAAAATATGAGTGCAACACCGGCAATAACTCCTGCCGCCCTGTAGAAAATGATCATAAATAGCAGAACCAGGGCCAACCCGATGCCTGCCGCATAAACGGCAATTTCTTCAGTGCGCTGTCCCAGGGTCGGTCCAATCATGCGCGATTCCAATTCACGGAGCTCAACGGGTAAAGCACCACTGCGCAAAAGCAGGGCCAGCTCAGCAGCTTCATCAAAGTCGAAATTACCGGTAATAGTTGCCCTTCCATCTGAAATAACATCCTGGACCACTGGCTGGGAAATAACTTCATCGTCTAAAACGATTGCAATGGGCTGTTTAATAAATTGCGCGGTAGCAGTGGCAAAAAGCCTGGCTCCTTCGCTATCAAATTCGATACTGACAAATGGATACGGGCTGTGTTCAGGTGCTCTTTCGGCCCTGGCATCAACCAGGTTGGCCCCGGTAACAACTTCTTCTCCATCGGGCCCGATAAAAATCAACATGGCCGTTCTACCGATAATATCCCTTGCCTGCTGGACATCTTCCAGGTCAGGCAGTTCGACACGAATCCTGTTATCACCCTGGGCCGCTATAACCGGCTCGGCAACACCCAGTTCGTCTACACGCATCCGTATAATGGCAATTGCCCGCTCTATAGTATCCTGATCTACCGCACGGTCCTCGGTTTCTACCGCTTCCATGAGAACGTAAAGTCCTCCTGCGATATCAAGGCCGCGCTTGATCCCATCTTCCCGGTCGGCCGCATTTTGAAATGCATAATAACCTGAAGCAATAATCAACAGGCAGATGGCAAAAAGAATAAAAATACGACCCGGTTTCAATGCTGCACTCAATTAGACCACTCCCCAATCTTCAAACCACAATAATTCTATGACATTTTTAAGCAAATTCAGATCATTAACCGGAACTATAGTAGCAGAACCGATGGCAGATGGCAAGACAAAAATGAAGTCAGCTTCACGGCGTTTCTTATCCTGCTTTAATCTATCGATTATTTTTTGCGCTGTCAGACCGGTCGGCGGCCTTTTTAGACCGCACTTTGCCAGCATGGTTTTAATCCGCCTGGCTGCATTTAGATCCAGTATGTTTTGCCGAAGTGATATTTCTACCGCAAGCAGCATGCCGCAAAGAACTGCTTCGCCGTGAAGGTAGTAGCTGTAGTCAGTTGCCGCTTCAAGGGCATGACCTATGGTGTGGCCAAAGTTAAGAATTCTGCGGTAATCCTTCTCGTATTCGTCTGCCTGGACAACTCTTGCCTTGGCCCGGACAGATTCGGAAATAGCCTCGACCAGAAAAACGTTTTCTCCGGAAAGCAGGTAACCAATATTTTCTTCAAGCCATAAGAAAAAATCTTTATTTTCGATAATGCCATACTTGATAACTTCTGCCAGTCCAGCCTGCAGCTGCCGTGCGGGAAGAGTATTTAGAACCAGCGGATCAATAACAACCAGGCGGGGAGGATAAAATGAGCCGATCAGGTTTTTGCCTCGAGGATGATTGACCGCAACTTTACCTCCCACACTGCTGTCAACCTGGGCCAAAAGTGAAGTTGGAACCATGACCAGGGGCACTCCGCGCATAAAGGTTGATGCCGCAAAACCGGCTAAATCACCGACAACACCTCCGCCAAGGGCAATAACCGGCGAATTACGATCAAGACCAGCTTTTACAGCGGCATTATAAAGTTTAGATACACTGGTAAGCGTTTTAGATTTTTCACCTGGCTGAACCCGGCATATGCTTACCTGCCATTTTTCTGATTTCAGCGCTTTTAATACCCGTTCACCATAGAGAGAAAAAACAGTTGAATCGCTGACAAGCAGGGCCTTGCTCGAGGGCAGAAGCAAACGCACCGTTTTACCCAGCCCCGAAAGAAGCCCTTCTTCAATTAACACCCTGTAGGTAAAATCCTTCGACTTAACTTTTATTTCATACCCGGCCATTAAACCACCTCCTTACAGTTTTCCCGTTTGGAAACGAAACCATTAGTTTTTTTATGAAATAACCAGCATCCAAGCAAAATCTTTATTGAAGCCTGAATGACATTTTAGGTTTCAAAATTTGGGGTTAAAAAGCGGAAAAGTTAATTACCCTCAAATTTCAT
>PWSG01000235.1 GCA_003564055.1 Syntrophomonadaceae bacterium | reverse complement strand
AGACAGGGTAGTATATCCAATGCATGGAGCAGGCGTGATAGAAGCGATTGAGGAAAAAGAGATTCTTGGTGATATTAGAAAGTATTACGTAATGAAGCTTCCTCTCGGCGAAATGAAAGTGCTGATTCCTATTGATAACATCGCTCAGGTTGGACTGCGTGGCGTAATTGAAAGGGCCGAAGTCCCGAAAGTTTTTGTTGTTCTTAAGGGTGAGCAGCCTGAGCTGTCAACCAACTGGAACAGGCGTTACCGCAATCACCTGGAAAAAATAAAAAGCGGCGATATCTATGAAGTTGCCGAAGTAGTTCGTAACCTGATGTTAAGAGATCGTGAAAAAGGGCTTTCTACAGGTGAAAGCAAGATGTTAGATACCGCCCGCCAGATTTTAATCAGTGAGCTAATCCTTGTTCAGGAGCAGGAAAGTGCCCAAATTGCTATGATTCTGGACAACATTTTTGATCCGGTTCCCAAGTAATTTTAAACTGTTTTTTGTGGCGACTAGATCCGGTTTTGCAAAACATCAATACCTCTATAAGGCTTGCTTCCGGGAAAGACTTTAAGTTATAATAGGTCGAAAGATTCCCGGTTTTTTGTTTATTGCTTAACCTATCAAAACTATATGCAAGGAGGTGATATAGATGGTCCGTAAAGTTTTAAGGCTAATTGGCACTTTAATCGGTGTGGTAACCGGCTTTTATGCTTTTGCCAGCCTGCTGCCCCTGGTTTCCGCTTATATAAATATATCCGCAGGGGTTTACTTTACTCCCGTCACTATTGGTTATTATGTTTTTGGCGGTATTTTATTTGGCCTTATATTTTATTTTATTACTCCGGTTTTAATTGATATGTTTAACCGCATTTTATCATGTGCAGACAGCAAGCTAAAAACAGTTCCGACCCAGGATATTGCCCTGGTTGTCTTCAGCCTGATCATTACCCTTGTTATCGGACTGCTTTTAAGCTACCCCATTTACCGGATACCCGTGGTCGGTGTTTTTATTTCACCGGTTTTAACACTGCTGCTGGTTTTTATCGGTGTGCGCTTTGTTTTAAATCGCAAGGAAGAATTTACCTTTCTTTCTACCATCTTTAATCGCAATATGCGCAGCGGGAGTGGGGCGGAAAATGAAGTCTTTAAAATTCTTGATACCAGCGCTATTATAGACGGTCGAATTGTTGATATATGCAAGACCGGCTTTTTGGAAGGAGTTATCGTTGTATCCGGGTTCGTGCTGGAAGAACTGCGTCATATCGCTGATTCGCCAGACCTGCTCAAACGCAACCGCGGCCGTAGAGGGCTTGATGTGCTAAATAAAATCCAGAAAGAAATGGATATTCCGGTTCAGATTTACGAGGGTGATTTTGAGGATATTCCCGAGGTTGACAGTAAGCTGGTCAAGCTGGCCAAGACCATAAACGGAAAGATCGTCACCAACGACTTTAACCTGAACAAGGTTTGTGAACTGCAGGGAATAGCCGTACTTAATATTAATGAACTGGCTAATGCTGTCAAGCCGGTGGTTTTACCGGGCGAAGAAATGGTAGCCCAGGTTATTAAGGATGGGAAAGAAGCCGGTCAGGGTGTTGCTTACCTTGATGATGGAACGATGGTCGTGGTTGAAGGCGGCCGCCGTCATATCGGAGAAACTATTGAGGTATTAGTAACCAGTGTATTACAAACTGCTGCGGGGCGGATGATTTTTGCCAAGCCGAAGCAGGATGCTGAAAAACAATCATCGGGTGTCAAGTAAAAATGGGCAATGCTGCAGTTATTGCTGCTGCCGGTGCAGGATTACGCATGGGCGGCGCTACCAGGAAACAGTATCTCATACTCGAAGGAAAGCCTGTACTGGTCCGATCGGTAGCGTTGTTTATGGGGCATAAAGATATAGATGAAGTTGTAGTGGTTGTTCCATCCGGCGACAGTGAAGCCGTGATGCAGCTGATAAAGCCTTTTTATCCGCCCGGCAGCTATAAGCTTGTTACGGGAGGCGAAAGCAGGCAGCTATCAATTAAGAACGGTTTGTCTGCTGTGTCATCTGAAGCAGAGCTTGTTTGTATCCATGATGCCGCCAGACCACTGGCGTCAAGAAGGCTTCTTGAAAGTCTTCTGGAGGCTGCTTTCCTTTACGGAGCAGCAGTGCCCGTAATAAAGTTAAACGATACAGCTAAAGAGGTAGACAGGGAAGGCTTTATTGTATCTACTCCTTCCAGGGATAACTTGCGGTTGGTTCAAACGCCGCAGGTTTTTCGGCGTAATATAATAATGAGCGCTTATGAAAATGCATTTATAAATAACCTGGAAGCAACTGATGATGCTGCCCTGGTTGAATGCCTGGGAAAGCCTGTGGCGACGGTAGCCGGAGACCCTGTTAACTTAAAGATAACATCTTCCCGTGATCTGGCCCTGGCTAACCTTTGGTTAGAGACGGAGAGGAAAGAAGGTTAAAAAGTGAACCGAGTGGGCACCGGTTATGATTTGCACCGCCTGGCAGAAAAAAAAGACTTGATTCTGGGCGGAGTAAAAATTGATTATCATCTTGGACTGGAAGGCCATTCAGATGCTGATGTTCTGGTTCATGCCCTTATTGATGCTATGCTGGGTGCAGCCGCGTTGGGTGATATTGGTTTTCATTTTCCTCCGGACGATTCTCGTTACCGCGGCATATCAAGCCTGGAGCTGCTTAAAGAAACCAAAGCTATAATAGGCCGGGAGAGATGGTATATAATTAATACCGATACTGTGATAATAGCCGAAAGACCTCGGCTTTCTTCTTATATAGAAAGAATGAGAGCCAATATTGCCGCTGCCCTGGCTTTGCCCTTGTGCAGGATTTCAGTTAAGGCAACGACTACCGAAGGACTCGGGGTCTGCGGTCGGGAAGAGGGCATTGCAGCCCAGGCTGTCGTTTTGGTAGAGAAAGGTACCCATCCCGGCCCGGCAGGTCACGAAGCTGAATAGGGTAGGATCAAAATGGTTCATTACCATGAAACGCCAGCATTACAGCAAAAGATTACTAAAATAAACGGTGCCATGGGAATGGTTCGAGCGTTTTAAGTAATCTGGTTTCTTAGCTCTGGTTTCTCAACTTTAATACCGAAGCTGGTGGAACCTTCCCTGTGGATTCGCACCAGCAGGCAGATTATAGTCTGCAATATTTATTTTTAAGGAGATATTTGCTGTGTTTGAAAGGATTAGAGAAGATATTAGGGCTGTTAAAGAAAGAGACCCGGCAGCGAAAAGCACAATTGAAGTGCTCCTTTGTTACCCGGGTCTTCATGCTTTACTCAGTCACAGGGTGGCCCACTTTTTTTACCGCCGGGGGTTTGTGCTGCTTCCGCGTTTAATATCTCACTTGTCGCGGTTTTTAACAGGAATTTAAATCCACCCCGGGGCAAAAATCGGGGCAGGGTTCTTTATTGATCACGGTATGGGAGTAGTAATCGGGGAGACCACTGAAATTGGTGTTAATGTGACGATATATCAGAATGTAACCCTGGGGGGCACAGGCAAAGACCAGGGTAAGCGGCATCCCACAATTGGCAGCAATGTTGTTGTCGGAACAGGATCAAAGATTCTCGGTCCGATTGTAATCGGTGAGAACTGCCGTATCGGGGCAGGCTCGGTGGTTCTAAGATCTGCACCGCCAAACTCTACACTGGTCGGGCTTCCGGCCAGGGTGGTCAACTATAATGGAGAAAAAGTGTCTTCAATAAATCTCAATCACAGCGATATGCCCGACCCGGTTGCTGAAGCCCTGCAGAATTTACAGGATCAAATCGACAAACTTCGCTGCCAGGGGCTGGAAATAGAAAATGGAGTGTTTAAGAAGTGTCCATAAAAATTTATAATACCATTAATCGTTGCAAAGAAGATTTTAAGCCGGGGAATCCTCCGCTTGTTACTTTTTACGTTTGCGGTCCGACTGTCTACGATTATATTCATATTGGCAACGCCAGGGTTTTCATCATTTTTGACGTGATCAGGCGCTACCTGGAATTCTGCGATTACGATGTCAAACTGGTGCAAAACTACACGGATATAGACGACAAGATGATTAACCGTGCTAAAGAGCAGGGCATAACAGTGCCTGAGCTGGCTGAGCGCTTTATAAAAGCCTACGAGGAGGATGTCAATACTCTGCGGGTGCGCCCCGCTGACGCAACACCGCGGGCAACAGAGCATATTGATAAAATCATTGAACTTATTAAGCGTTTGCTTGAAAACGGATTCGCTTATATCAGCGACGGCGATGTTTATTATGATACGGCTAAATTTCCGAATTACGGGCAGCTTTCCCATCAAAAGCAGGACGAGCTTTTAATGGGTGCAAGGGTTGAGCCCGGTGAAAAAAAACGCAGTCCGCTTGATTTTGTCCTCTGGAAGCAAAGAAAAGAAGGTGAGCCGTCCTGGGATAGTCCCTGGGGTGAAGGCCGTCCGGGCTGGCATATCGAATGTTCTGCTATGTCAACTTATTTTATGAATGATACTTTGGATATTCATGCCGGCGGAGCAGATCTTATATTTCCCCATCATGAAAATGAGATTGCCCAGACCTGGGGCGCCGACAGACGACCACTTTCCCGCTACTGGATGCATGCCGGATACCTGAATATAGAGGATACAAAAATGTCCAAATCGCTGGGCAATGTGCTTACAGTCCATGAGCTTGTCAGGAAACATGACCCCCTGGATCTGCGTTTTTTAATTTTATCTGGGCATTACCGCAGCCCGCTAAATTTTAGTGGTGAACTGGTAGCTCAAAGCAGATCAGGGCGGCAAAGACTACAGGAGATGGTTACAAACTTGCTTCGCGCACTTGAAGGAGCTAAAGATTCTGATAGTGAACATGAAAAATCTCTAAAAAAAGCTTTATCCGAAGCCCAAAAACGCTTTACCGAAGCAATGGACGATGATTTCAACACAGCCGATGCCTTAGGTGTGCTTTTCGATCTGGCCCGCAGCTGTAATATTTACATAAAGGAAGGTCACCCCTATAACAGGCAGCTTTTGGAAGAAGCGCTTACATTCTACCGTAATACAAATAGTGTTTTTGAAATCATCAATATGTCTTTACCGGAAAGTCTTGATGAGGAAATTGAAGTTATGATTGCCAGGCGGGATGAAGCCCGGGCTAATAAGGATTATGCTGCTGCTGACCGGATTCGCGACGAACTGCAGGAGCGGGGGATTTTACTTGAAGATACTCCGCATGGCACACGATGGAAGAAGAGTTAGCAGGGGAAAAGGCAGGGTCAGAGCTTTAGTAATCGGGATTCAGGATTGAAAAGAAAAATTTTAGGGATTTAAGGAGATATGTTTTAAAGAATAATTGTGGACTGACAATCTCCAATACGGGAGCTAAAAGGTTTAGATCCTTCCCCCTGGGGAGTTATGCGGGATAGAGCTTTAGGGCAAGAAGATCTATGCCCTTCTCCAATTAAGTAATCAGACGGAGGTTTTTAAAAATGGCCTATATCCGGGAAAGAACAATAGAGGCAGCCTGGCGCATGGTTTTATGGAATTGTGCCCGTTATGGTTATAGTTATAAAATTAAGAAAGGCAGTTACGAAGGGCAGCTGCGCAAACAGCTTGATCACCTTACTGTTGTTATTGAAGAGCCGTACACGAGGCCTCTGGCAGTATGGCTGCCTGAAAACTGCGGCATTCCCGCGCCGACTTCAGAAGAGAGAATCCAGGAATATTTTTATGATTACCTGGTAACGGATACCAAGTGTGATATGGAAGATTATACATATGGGCAGCATATCGCTCCCCAGCTGCCAGAGGTAATTGATTTGTTGAACCGATCGCAGGGGGCTACCAACCAGGCCTGTATGAATATTGGAGGAGCGGAGAATATTAATTTAAATGATCCGCCCTGCTTGAGGGTAGTCGATTTTAAAGTAGTTGATGGTCAACTGCATATGTCCATTTTCTTTCGGTCCTGGGACATTTTTGTCGGATTTCCTGAAAATATGGGCGGGCTGCAGCTTTTAAAAGAATATATTTTAATGCATCTTAATTTCCCCGCTGCCGACGGCCGTATAACCGCATATTCATCCGGGGCCCATATTTACGAGCAGTATTTTCCGATTGTTAACCTGTTGAATGCGCATAAGTGCTAAGCTAAGCCAGGGTTAATTCAAGGATGCGGAGGTTTGTGCTATCAGTGATCAAGCTTTTAATAATCAAAAAGCAGATCCTTTTAATGGAAAAGAAGAGTTGGTAGTTGGCCGTCAGGCTGTATTTGAGGTCCTGCGAAGCGGGAAGCCTATATTTATTATGCTCGCTGATGGTCTAAAAGGGAAAATTGTCAGCGAGATAATCCATCTCGCTCAGCAGAGAAAAGTACCTGTTAAAAAGTTATCTAAACCCGAATTCCAAACAGAAACCGAAGGCGCCAGGGGCAGCCAGGGCGTTGCTGCAAAAGTTTTGCCATTTGAGTATTGTTCTTTAAAAAAATTAATAGCTATTTCCCGCAGCCATAAGGAAGAACCTTTTTTAATTATGCTGGATCATATTGAAGATCCCAATAATTTAGGCGCGGTTATGCGTACTGCTTATGCCGCTGGAGTAAACGGTCTGATTATACCTGAAAAGCGTGCTGCAGGAGTAACAGCGGCTGTGCGAAAAGTTGCGGCCGGAGCAGCTGATTGGATTCCTGTTGCCCGGGCTGGGAATTTAAACCAGGCTGCAAAAATTCTTAAAGAAGAGGGGTTCTGGCTTTACGGCGCCGAGGCTGACGGTGATGAATTATACTACCGCTCTGACTACAACAGGCCCCTGGTATTAATTGTCGGCTCTGAAGGCAGAGGTATTTCACGCTTGCTGCGCATGAATTGTGATCTGTTATTAAAAATACCAACGCCGGGAACCGCGGACGGTTCTCTAAATGTTTCCGCGGCGACAGCGGTGCTTGTTTACACTGCCCTGGCCTGCAGAAAGGGATGGTTTTCCTGAAAGCTGATATCCTGATTATTGATGGTTACAATATAGTCGGGGCCTGGGATGATTTAAGGGCGCTTAAAGAAACTGATATGGGCAGTGCCCGCGACCAGCTTATTTCTACTTTATCTGCCTATGTTCCCTGGTGTTGGGAACGGATTATAATAGTTTTTGATGGTAAGGTATTCAACTGGGAGCATGTCGATGGTGTAGAAGTAGTTTTTACCGAAGGAAAGGAAGCCGCTGATACTATGATTGAAAAACTGGCGGCAGGCTTGTCGACTGACAAGCAGGTAGAAGTAGCCACTTCAGACTATGCTGAATACAGGGCTGCATCGGCCCTGGGGGCCTGGTGCATATCAGCATCTGCCTTGAAGGAACGGCTGGCTGAGCAGAGAAACAGTTACAGCCGCCGTCTTGCCGATAAAAAAAGCGATCGGGGCATTATGCTTAATGATATATTGAACAAATCTGTTATTGACAGCTTACAGCGCTTGCGCCGAACCTGATTTCACTCAAAAAGCTTGACCCCTCTTGATCTTTAAGTTATAATAACCAAGAAAAGCAAGCCTGCTATATTCCCACCCTGAGATATCCAAACGGAGGCGATAGGT
>PWSG01000057.1 GCA_003564055.1 Syntrophomonadaceae bacterium | reverse complement strand
TAATTAATTATATTCTTAGAAATTCTATATTTATTTACCCGCCTTCCTCATGCTTCGCCCTAATCAGGGCATCTTTACTGATTTTACAGCCGCTTGTTTCTTTTAGGGGAACACTAACCAGGTAGCTGTTATGGGCTTCCTTTAAGCTGTTTCCGGTCTTCTGATCAGTAATCAGATCTGCCTTAAATTTAATGATTTCCGGGTAGCAGGGATCGATAATTTCCAAAACATCTCCTAAGGCAAACCGGTTACGGGCCTTGATTTTTATAATATTATTATCAAGATCATGTTCATCAACAACACCTACAAAATTATAACCCCTGATATAGGAAGAATCTGCAGTATACTCGGTATCGTCTAAAAGACCGGGAAGGTAAAACCCTGTCGTGTACGGTCGATGAGACACTTTTTTAAGTTCATCAAGCCACACCGGCATAAATTGATAAGCTTCTTTAGATTTAAAGTAGCTATCAAGGGCGGCCCTGTAAATCCTGGTAACCGCAGCTACGTAGTAAGCTGTTTTCATGCGCCCTTCAATCTTTAAACTATCCACTCCCGCGCCGGCCAAGCGAGGAATATGTTCAATCATGCAGAGATCCCTGGAATTTAAAATATAAGTTCCCCTTGCATCTTCATGAATAACCTGCTCTTCGCAGCTAACGGCTTCCTTTAAACGGTATTCCCAGCGGCATGGCTGGCTGCAGAAACCCCTATTTGCGGAACGATTGTTTAAAAAACTTGACAGCAGGCAGCGGCCCGAATACGCTATACACATCGCACCGTGGACGAAAACCTCTAACTCAATCTCAGGCACTTTTTTCTTAATATCCTCAAGCTGCAAAAGGCTTAGCTCACGGGCCGCCACGATCCTGCCAACCCCATGGTCACGCCAGAATTTTACGCTTTCACTGTTTGTAGTATTAGCCTGGGTGCTAAGATGAATCTTAGTCTTAAACCCAAGTTCACGGATTCGCCGAATTACTCCCGGATCAGAAACAATTACAGCATCAATACCCACTTCCACAGCCTCTTTAAAATAAGCCATCATCTCTTCGAAATCTTCATCAAAGGCAAAAATATTCATGGCCAGGTAAATAAGACAGCCGTGGTCGTGAGCAAAACGAATTCCTTCTTCAAGATCGCCCAAAGAAAAAGATGTCTCAGGCGCTCTTAACGAATAAGAACCGGCGCCGCAGTAAACAGCATTAGCTCCAAACCGAACTGCGGTTTTAAGTTTTTCCAGATCTCCTGCTGGTGCTAAAAGTTCCATGGCTTAATTATACTATAACAGGTTCTCAGGACAAACCTATCAGCACTTGTTAAATAGTAAAACCTGAGGAAACAGTACAAACCAACCGGTACATTAAATTTTAGAACATGGAAGGACAACTTTTGACTTGCGGATTAATATTTTGATATTATAAGTTCATAATCTTAAAACGGAGAACAATTCATTTGCAGACAAAATTACAAGAAATACTGGAAGAATTAAAAACAGTGGTTTCAGGTAAAACTATAGATGCCCTATTCCCGCCATTGATATTTGTAATCGTCAATGCGCTTTCAGGTTTGAATGTTGCCGTTTATACAGCCCTTGGCTTCGCTCTCTTGCTCGGAGTTTCCCGTATTGCCCGCAAACAAAACTGGCTCTATGCTTCCGGCGGTTTCCTGGGCGTTGTCCTTGCTTCGGGATTAGCTTACCTGACCCGAAGCGCCGCCGGTTATTTTATTCCTGCAATTATAAGCAGCTCTTTGTTGGTTTTAGCAGCACTGCTCAGTCTTTTTACAGGCAAACCTATCGCTGCCTGGGCCAGCCACCTGACACGAGGCTGGCCGCTTGGTTGGTTTTGGCGTAAAGATATTAAGCCAGCCTATATGGAAGTAACTTTTTTGTGGGCTGCTTTTTTCACTGTGCGGTTGGCCATTCAAATTTACCTGTTTAAAGCAGGAGAAGCCGCTGCGTTGGCCTGGGTTAATACACTTTTAGGATGGCCAGTGCTAATCATTGTTTTGGTTATTACCTACATTTACGGTATCTGGCGTCTTGGAAAACTTGGAGGACCGGGTGTAGAAGAATACAAGGCTGGGAAAGAACCACCCTGGCAGGGACAGAAACGCGGATTTTGAAAAGTTAATTAAACGGTTTTTAAACTAAATGAATCAATAATCTTAAGCACATATTGCATCATTAAAACAACATCACGAATATCAACCTGACCATCCCCATTTACATCAGCAGCCTTTTTTTGATCCTCATCAAGAAGTTCAGTTCCCATCACATAATGCATTGTTAAAACAGCATCACGAACATTAACCCATCCGTCCCCGTAAACATCCCCTGGTTTATGAGCGCGGTATAAATCTGCTTCATCCTCCGGTTCTTGCTTAGAATCAGGGCCGTTTTCGACTTCTGTGTTCTCTTCAGGTTCCGCATCCTGCCCTGGCCCGGGTTCTTCCTCTTTCCCAGCTTCTTGCTCAGGTTCTGGCCCAGGTTCTGGATTCGGTGCAGGCCCTGGTTCAGTTTCTGGTTTAGGTTCTGGTTTTTTTTCTTGCTCCTGCTCATCTTCCGGGTCGGAACCAGAATCCGAATCGGGGTTCAGTTCTGAATCAGTTTCAGAGTCCGGTTGCGTTTCGGGATCCGCTTCATCTTCAAGACCGGGACCAGGCTCATCTTCGGCATCCTTGCCGGAATGACCGGCCTTTTCAAGGTATGTTTCTGCCATCCATCCAAACTTAATCTCTCCATCTATGTCCACGGCTGCATACCACCAGTAGTGATAAGAAAAAAAACTGCCGGGTTGGGAAGCATAAATGCCGTTGCTGGTATGTTCCTGTATTTTCGCAATCGTGCCTTTTTCAAGCAGTATAGAAGGCTGGTTGACACCTTCCAGGCGGAAGTTCAGCCTGCCGGCAGTGGTCTGCACTGTTTCACCCGGATGAAAAACCTTCGAATGCTTTGGCCCTTCAGGAACTATTATAAAAGCAGTCGGCCAAAGACTATCCTCGGGATTTATAATCCGGCTCCGGTAAGATGTTCCGCTGCTGCTTGAGTCAGAAACAAGGATTGACCCATCTTCGTTTACCACTTCAACAACACCAACATGTCCCAAAAAACTTCCAAAAAAAGCATTGCTTTCCCAGAAGGCTATCGATGCAGCTTTGGGTTTATCAGTTACAACAGCACCCCTTGCAGCATCATCTGCCCAGCTGTTGGCATTAAAACGCATACTATCCAGGGCATATTTAGAATAGCCCAGCTGCATCATTCGACCATGGGCATACCAGGTGCAGTTGCCGCCCTTTGAAGGAAAAAAATTAAAAATTGTGTACTCAGGCAAAAAAGACCATTTATCAAATTCTTCCTTCATCAAAACATTATTCCCGCCGGCATTTGCATTTGAACTTAAGAAAACAAGCAGTACTATTGTAAGAATAATCCCTTTTACAATTTTCTGCATAAGCTCCCACACCTTTTAACTGACTTAAAACATCCTGTTAAGTGGGCTGCATAACTCCGAAATATACCAGCCAGGCCAGAACGCTCTTGGCCACCAGGCTCAAAACTATATAGCCTCTTTCCCCGTATAAATAATCTGCCCACTTGCCCACCTGCTTGTACTGCAGGATCATGTTGATTGGAAAAAGGTTAAAAAACACAAAGTATGAGCCTATAATCGCATATACAAACCAGGGAACTTCAGCAGGATCCGCGTTCCCCAGGGCATGCAGAATAATTATTACCCAGGGGCCAAGCCCTGCGATAGTACCAAATACAAAAGGTGACCAAACAGTTTTTTCCGTAAACTGATTAATCCTTTCCATCAGCAGGCCAAACCAGTTCATCGATGCGTTAAGAATAAATATGGCGATTAAGGCCCCTATATCATAAACTCCGAAAAGCATGGCAATTAAAAAAATCATCAGCGATGAGCTTAAAGAATACTCATACCAGCGAAACTTATTAATCCGATTTTTTAGGTCCCGGTTATAAATACTGTTAGCTCCGGGCATAACAATAATAAAGTGGGCCAAAGCCGAGAGCAGCAAGAAAAAGGATACAAACATGGCAAACGGAACTTCACCAACCAGTTCGGGGTTAGTTACCAGGCGCATACTCGCAGTGTCAAACTGAAGGAAATACGACCTGACCGGGGTCTTAAAGTTACTGATTTGTTCGATCGTTAAAGCAAAGTAAAGCATCAAGCTTCCCTGGATAAGGTGCAGAAAACCCATCACAAAGTTAAACCTTTTTAAATAAGCAAAACTAATTATGCGCGGTTTCCTATTAAGTTTGCTTTCCTCAAGTTCTTCTAACCTTTTTTGCAGCACAAGATTAAGCTGCTCTAAGTCACGGCAATCTTCAGTTTCTGAAATCTGACCTTTTAATGGCTGCTTTTCACCAACAAATTTACCCGCTATCCACTCACCAGAGCGCTGTGTTCCATCAGGATAAGTAAGTGTTCCACGCCCATGTCTCTTTCCTTCTTTCCAGTCTCCTGAATACTTACTTCCATTGGGATTAATTAAGACACCCCGACCATTGGGCTTGTCGTTTTCCCATTCACCTTCATACTTCGTTCCATCGGGGCGGATCCAGATCCCGTAACCGTGTCGCTTATTGCCGCTCCAATCACCTTTATAAATCGTACCGTCAGGATAGGTATAAATATCCCTGCTCATAACCATTCCCCCTGTATAACTTGTCTGGATACCTCTATTATAAGAAAAAAACCTCTTTGGCAGTAAAGTTCACATGCTGCCATTTAACAGCCATTATTTTGTTTCTATATATTACCACAAATTACAAGAAAAATAAATCTATTCGACTTTTCTTCCCGTGCTATTGCATATTCGTTTAAACCGAATTTAAAATATCTCATAATAACAATTTTAAGCCCTTATATTCACTTTTTAACAAACCGGCCTCGCTAATTATTCCCGCACATCCTCAAACAAACTTCTCACAGGTGAATATTGCTTTAATTTACCGTAAAAATAATTTGACTTCAATTTAAAGATTGTGTTATTGTTTTTTCACCAGAACACTGTATTCCAGTCGGAATATATTAGGAGGGTAACATGGAAAATAAAGAAATGAAACATTACCTTGAAGCTGCCGAGCGTTCTTACCAGTGGCATCAAAGATACCTGAAGGAAATGAAAAAATGCCGGTTTGACACCATCGCGGTGCACGGCATTTATTCAATGCAGGAGGCCCTTGATTTTAACCAGGGCTCAATTATCGAGCCAATTTACATGTCCACTTCCCAGACTTATCGCGATGCGAATGAAATGGAAGCCGCACTTTCATACCAAATACCAACCTGGTGCTATTCACGTATTGCCAATCCAAGCATGTACTACCTTGAAGGCGTCTTGGCTCTTCTGGAAGGTTACGGCGCTGAAGTTGATGCTTCCTGTATTGCCACCGCTTCCGGAATGGCTGCTATTCAAACCGCCGTTGACCCATTTCTTCTTCCCAACCCTAAAGATCCATCAGGGCCTGTTAACTTTGTCGCGCCGCCTCATGTTTACGGAGGCACCTTTCAGCAATTCGCCGTTAGAAAAGAAACAGAACGGAATATCACCTGGCGCAAAGTAGCTAACATCGGTGACATCGCTGAATGGGAAAAACTGATTGATGAAAACACCCGCTTTCTCTATGGGGAAATGCCCAGCAACCCCGGACAGGCATTTTTTGATCTAAAAAAAGTAATTGAACTTGCCCATAAACATGGCATACCAATGATTGTTGACAGCACGGTAGCAACACCCGCACTAATGCGACCCCTGGCGCTTGGCGCAGACATTGTGGTCCAATCAGTGTCAAAAACCCTAAGCACCAGCGGTTTTGGCATTGCCGGCGCAGTAATATCGCGGAAAAATTTAACTTCCAACATCGATAACCCCGAAATGAAGGCTGATTTTGCCATGTACTGCAAAACTCTTCCCAACCGCGATAATGGACCCAATATATCTCCAATGAATGCCATTTTAGCAATAAACGATATACGCACCCTGCGTATGCGGGTTGATATGCAAAGCCGCTCAACTATGGCTGTTGCAAATTACCTTGGCAATCACAAACACATAGAACAGGTAGATTACCTGGGATTGGAATCACACCCGCTTCATAAACTGGCTTCCGAATACCTCTGGCTTGTTGATGCAGAACACGACGAACTTTACGGGCAACCGGTAAATCGCTATGGCCACCTGATGTCGTTCCGCGTTAAAGGCGGCGCCCGGGCTGCCCGCGATGTTTTTGATGCTTTCAGCCGTATCTTTCGCGCTACTGACCTGGGCAGAATTAAATCGGTTGCGACTATTCCTGCAATTTCGACTCACTCGCAACAGGGGGAAGAAGGTCGCAAGCTGGCTGACGTGCCTGCAAACCTGATCCGTCTCTGTGTCGGAGCCGA
Source organism: Syntrophomonadaceae bacterium (assembly GCA_003564055.1). Lineage (GTDB taxonomy): Bacteria > Bacillota > Dethiobacteria > DTU022 > DTU022 > T3SED10-7. Next base: position 1,216 of record PWSG01000057.1, on the reverse strand, counting down.
GCACCCAGATGATATTATCGCTGATATTGATAGAGCACTGGCCGTTCTCGATGGGAACAAAGTGTTTTTTACAGCGCCCGATTTTTCTGCCGGCGGTGCTTCATCGGCAAGCTTAAGAAAATAAAGCAAACAAGTACTGGAAAGCTATTAACATAGAAACTTATTAACCGGGAGGAGATCTATCATTACTGAACAAAGAGCTTTTTTTAAATTTTTGCTGCCTGTTTTGCTATTTGTGATCTTATCAATAATAAGCACCCCGGCAGAAGCCGCCAGAGTAGAAACCGGGGACATCATAACTATTAATAAAGATGAAATTATAAATGACGATATATATTACTTCGGGGAAACAGTAAACCTCAAGGGCACCGTTACGGGTGATGCAGTTATTCTTGCTCGGCAGGTAAACTTTGACGGAACGATTGAAGGCAGTTTGCTTGTTTTTGCCCAGTCAATCTTGCTTAACGGAGATGTAAAAGGAACTATCAGGGGAGCAGCCGACTCTGTTTACTTTAACGGGTCAACCAAAGGTGATCTTATTATGGCTGCTGACACAATAAACATAAGCGGCCCGGTAAAGCGCGATATAATTGCTGCAGCGAGCCGCCTGGTAATTGAAGCCCCGGTAGGCAATGACATTAAAGCTGCCGTTGGCGAATTAATTATTGGCTCCAGGGCAGATATCGAAGGTAACGTATATTACCGTTCCGCCGATGAAGCGGTAATAGAAAGGGAAGCGGCAATCCGCGGGACCATCGAAAGATCGGAACCTGCAGGGCAGGAAACTATTGCGCCTACCAGAAGTGTTTGGAACTTTATTCGTCCCATTCTTTCAATCTTACTAGTAACCGTGCTTATAATTCTTTTATTCCCAAACACTGCCAGGGAAACTGTGCAAACCATAAAAGAGCGTCCCGGTCTTAGCCTGGGCATAGGAGCCCTGGCTGTTTTTATCACCCCCCTGGCGGCCATATTGCTTCTGCTAACAGTAATTGGTGCACCATTAAGTATATTGTCAATCCTAACCTATACCGTTTTACTCTACTTAACCCGAGTTTTTGCCGGTTATTTCTTAGGCCGTTTGGCCTTTGACAGGATGGGCAGGGAATTACACCCATTATGGGTTGCCCTGGTTGGCGTTCTCATCCTGAGTCTGCTAATTAATATTCCCTATATTGGCTGGCTTATTCATCTGGTTGCTGTAATTCTTGCCGCG
>PWSG01000205.1 GCA_003564055.1 Syntrophomonadaceae bacterium | reverse complement strand
TAGTCATGCAGGTATCGGTATCCAGGTTAAGAGTGATGGCAGCCACTACTACACACAGCTTTTTGTTGGGCGTTGATAAGTATTTTAGTCAGGGGGATTATGCATGTTTAAGCAGTTTTTAATAAGTCTTATTATCATTATGGTCTTCACTCTTCCCGTTGGAGCACAGTTCGAGGAAGAGCCATTTGAGGAAGTGCATGAAGATGAACATTTTTATCGGGGCAGGGTTTTGAAAGTCGATGAAACCAAAGAAGAAGAACATGATTATTATACGATTATAGAGCAGAAGCTTCTGGTCCGCCTGACCAGCGGAGATTACAGCGGCGAAGAAATTACTATAGTTAATACTTTCTTTGAAGGCGATCCTGTTTATGACTTTCTGTTGGAAGAGGGTCAGGAAGTTATCGTAGTTACGCTTGGGGAAGAGGGTTCCTTTGAACAGGCTTATGTACAGGACATGGCCCGGGACCGTGGTATATATTACCTGGTTGGAGTTTTCATCATTGGCTTGATCGTAGTCGGGCGCATGAAAGGAATCAAAACAATTATTACCCTTGGGGTTACTATTTTAATTATATTCCAGGGTCTATTACCCCTTTTACTTTTAGGATATAATCCAATCCTGCTGGCTATAGGAACAGCCGGTCTGGCAATATCATTTACCCTCCTTGTAATCGGAGGGCTGAATATTAAATCGCTGGTTGCCATCTTAGGTACAGTCATTGGAGTAATTATCGCCGGGGTTATGGCTTTTTGGGCGGGCAGCCTGGCCCAGTTAACCGGGTTTGGGACCCATGAAGCCCAGATGCTTTATTTCCTGGATCAGGAGATAGATTTTAGAGGTTTACTATTTGCCGGAATAATAATTGGTTCTCTGGGCGCTATTATTGATATCGGCATGTCGGTTTCATCGGCGGCGGCAGAAATAAGGCAGGCCTCACCTGACATAGACAGCAGGGCACTGTTTAGGGGTTCTTTAAATGTCGGCCGCGATGTAATGGGGACGATGGCTAATACACTGATCCTGGCTTATGTCGGCGCAGCAATCCCGATGCTGCTGCTTGTCATGGGTTACGAAATTGCCTGGCTTAAGGTAGTAAACATGGACCTGATTGCCACCGAATTTGTGCGTGGAGTTGCGGGCAGTATAGGTTTAATCGCGGCAGTACCGGTTACAGCTGCCCTGGCCGCATACCTTATGGGTAAGCGCAGGGAGTCCTGAAAAACTCTTTCCGGAAGTCTTTTCTTTACTGCTTGCAACTACTCAGGCATAGCCTGCTAAGCCACAGGGACGGTGGAACCGTCCCCATGGTGCCGCTTATCATTCAACAAAGACAATAGGCTGAGTAGTTACTACTGCTTAAATATAAAGTCAGTAATCGGTAATGGTGTTTTAGATTAAAACACCCTGGTTCATTTAGCTATGACAATGAATACAGTCGTTTTTAAATCCACCATTTGCGACCTGAAGGATGTATAATGCATATTCACCCCACTTTGTCGGAAACGATTAATAACACTGCCTGTTCGGGGTAGAAAAGACAGTGGTTTAAGGGCCGAAAAAGGTGCTGATAAACTTGCTGACTACATCAGCCCCACCAATAATAGTCCCTATTGTGCTTCCTAAATTGGCGAAGACAACTACCAGCAGAATGTGGGTTACTTTGTTACGCCAAAAGCCTCTGAGAGTGTGCATATCTTCTGATAGGTTTTCAAAGTCGATTACACTTGGTTTCCTAACCAGGGCTTCGGTCAGCCCTGCAAACCAGCCAGCAGCGAGCAGGGGGCTTAATGAACTTATTGGAGCGGCAACAAATGCGGTTAAAATAGCCAGCGGGTGGGCAAAAGCAAGGATTGCTCCTAAAACTCCCAAAGAGCCATTCCAGAGAATCCAGCTGATCATTTGATCTATCCCTGTAGCCCTGTCGACGGAAAAAGTCGAGGCAATAATAGTGATAATAAAAATAGGAATACCCCAGCCGATTATTTTGGTTGCCCTGGAAGGTGGTATAACCTTGTTAAGTTCTTCAAGGTCGTGGTCGCTGTCCAGTGTTTTTTTTATGCCCGGGATATGGCCTGCGCCGAGAACACCTACACCTTTGCTGCCGGGAGCTTCCTTAATCTTTTGGGCCAGGTAACAATCCCTTTCATCAATAACAATCGATTTAAGTTGGGGAAAGACTTTCGAAAGCTCCTCCAGGGCAGCGCTGAGCATATCCTGGCTTTTCATTTTTTCCAGGTCTTCCTCGGTTAAATCTTCATCTAAAAACATGCCTAACATAAAGTGAAAGAAAAGCTTAATTTTCCCCCAGAAACCAATTTTTCTCCACAGCCTGAGCATAGTTATCTGAATGTCTCGATCGGCAAGGCAGAGTTCGGCGCCGATTTCTTTTGCCGAGTTAATGGCCTGCATCATTTCTTCTCCCGGTTTAATACCAAATTTCCGCGCTAACTTTTTTTGATAAGAGGATAAAGCGAGCTTGGCAAGCAAAAGCAATGCTTTACCTTCTTTGATAATTTTAATTATATCGGTATTTTTCCATGTTTCAGTATCAACAATCGACTGGTAACGGGCCTGGCATAGCTCCACACAAACAGTGTCGGGTCTTTCTGCGGCAATAACTTCTCTTACCTCGTCAACACTTTGTTTGGAAACGTGGGCAGTACCGATTAATACTATTTCTCGTTCTTCCAATTCTACACGGTGAACATTCCCGCTGGTCAATAGATCACATCCCCTTGTTACTGGCTAACCTATCTTGCCATCAGTAATAATAACATATTTTGGTCCTGCAATGTAATTAACAATAAACAAGTTCAATTTTCAGGGCTGACCCCAATTGTTGAACCTGTTATGTTAGGTCATGTTTTGGAGTAGGGTTATGGTTTCAATATGGCTGGTGTGGGGGAACATGTCAACGGGCTGGACCAGGATTGCGGAATAATTATATTGCTGAAGGTGTTTTATGTCGCGGGCCAGGGTGGCAGGATTACAGGAAATGTAAACTAAGCACTCCGGTTTTGCTTCAGCGACTGTATTAAGAAGGGCTTTTGAGCAGCCCTTACGGGGTGGGTTCAGGAAAATTGTTTTCGGGTTTTTGCCTTTAAGCAGGAGGGTTTGCATATCTTCGGTGCGGGCATTTATAAATTCAATGTTTTTCACCTTGTTTTCAGAAGCATTTACACGGGCATCAGTTATGGCAGCCCGGGAAGAGTCGATACCAATTACCTTCTCCGCTTTAATGCTAAGGTAGAGAGAAAAGTTGCCTGTGCCGCAGTATAAATCATATGCACTTTTCGGGTTGCCCGCCAGTGAGGCAGCTTGCTGGTAGAGTACTGCCGCCTGCGCTGTGTTAACCTGGAAAAATGATCGGGGGGATATACGATAGCGGAAAGGAGCTATATCTTCTTCAATATAAGGTTGTCCATACAGGGTAAAATCATTAAGACCCTTTTTGCATGCCTGTTGGAGAACAATACCGGTTGTTTGATGATCAGTTTGGGCATTGATTAAGCCCGCCAGCTTCATTAAGTGTTCATGTTTTACCCGGCCATTTTTCTCTCTGCCGGTCAGGGTAACGAGGCATTTAGCGGTTGTAAATGAAGCACGAATTGCAGCGCCGGTGATGGGCAGCTTATCCGGGTTGGTTACATTTTCTTTTGCGGCATACTGCTGAAGTGCTCTGCGAATAGCATTGATTGCCCGCGAATTGATTGGATGCTGGACCAGACATTCTTCAATGTCAATGATTCGCTTGCTCCTGGTTTCGTAAAAACCAGCCCTGATATAGTCTTTTTCCAGGCCAAAGTGAATTTGAGCTTTATTACGGTAGTGCCAGGGGTTTTTCATACCCAGTGGAGATTTTGCTGTGATTTCTACACCGGCTATGCGCCTTAAGGTTTCAGTAACCATTTTATGCTTCCAAGCCAGTTGCTTTTCATATTCAAGGTGCTGCAGCTGACAACCACCACAAGAAAAGAAATAAAGGCACGGAGGTTTAACCCGATGTGAAGAGGAACTGTTCCTAAAGAGCAGATTAGCTTCAGCATAACTTTTATGAACACTAGAAATGCGAGCTTTTACTTTCTCACCGGGCAGCGCTCCAGGAATAAACAGGGTATAGCCTGCTGTTTTGCCTACTCCTTCTCCGCGGTGGTTAAGATCGCTGATTTCTACAGTATGTTTTTCCCCTTCCCCGCAGGGCAGCCTGTTAACTTTTTTTGTCATTCAGACACCTCGATTATTTGATTGAATGAAAAATCTAGCTGCCCACGCAGAGCTTTAGTTTCATGCAAGTTGTTAAATCTTTACCAGCCTGGCTATATAGAGAACAACCACGGCTCCAAGGAAGGCAACGATAATGGTGTTCAGGTTTAACCCGGTAATCGGGTGTTGGATATTAAAAAGAGCGCCTGCCAGCCACCCGCCGACCAGGGCCCCGACAATTCCGATTACAATATTGCCGAAACAGCCAAAACCTCTGCCCTTCATCGTAAAACCTGCCATCCACCCGGCGATTATCCCTACCAGTATCCAGGTAATAAGCCCCACTTTTTTCACCTCAGCAGAATTCTATCATGTATATATTTAATCTACAACTTACAACTTAAGGTCCAGCAGCCGGGAGAGTTGAGCGGTTTATTGTTTGCCGTCTAAGAAGGGATATGCCTGTTTTATAAAGAAATTATAAATAGGGCTTGCAAGAAAGGAAGTGGCTGATATGAAAAAAGCACCTAAAGCAAAAATTGATAGCCGGGCTTTGAAGGTCTTCAACTGAATTAAGGGTTTCGCTTTATAATCTGCTAAAAACCTTGATTTAGCGTGAAAATGTCAAGTTTCTGAAGGTGAGTTATATTCCTTTTCTGTGCTGGCGAAACTTTAGATTGGTTAGGCCACTGTGCTTTTATTTTTATATAAACGCTGTAAATATAATCTTGTAATGATAATAGAAAGATGAGAATTTAAGGATTCTGATAAAAATGAAAATGTTTGAATGGAGGAAATAAATGGCAACAGAAACCTTTTGTGAAGAAGAGCAGCAGACTGTTTCTAAACTTTCCCGGATCGCCCTTTTCCTTGGGCTGGGCAGTGTAATACTTTTGCCCCTGGCGGTATTGGCTGCATTTAAAATAGAGATACTGGGTCTTGTTGATTTGCTGCGAACCATAGTATTGCCCTTGTCAGCAGCAGCATTTGTAATTGGGCTGATAGCCAAAAACAAGGTGCCGCCGGAAGATTATAAAAACAGGCGCCGGGCTCGCCTGGGGGTAATCCTCGGTGCTCTGACTTTCAGTTTGGTTATAGTTTTTACTGCTGTGATGGCTATATTTTTTCTGCCCTTTCTGTGGGCTTAAACGGTCAAGATTCAAAGCTATATTATTATTCTGAGCTTTTTCCTGCTTCTAACGATAGCTCTGCCATATTCATGCTGCCAGAAAAAAAGAAAGTATGATGACGCCTGATTAACCAGAGCGCCAGAAGGAAAGAGAACAGTTCGGCCAGTGGGAAAGCAAGCCAAACCCCTGTCAAATCAAAAAATAGGGGCAGCAGGAGCAGCAGGGGAATTAAAAATAGGACCTGTCTGGCCAGTGACATTACAAAAGCTTCTCTTGCTTTTCCAAGGGCCTGAAATACTCCCCCGGTAATCATCTGCACGCCGACAGTCATCGACAGGGCAAACATAATTCGCAGGGCAGATTTGCCCATTTCTATTACATTCGGATCGGTTGTAAATATCTTCATAAGAAGGCCGGGTATTGTCATCACCAGTAAAAAAGCACCAAAAGAAATTATGGTAGATACTTTCATAGCCAGGGTAATCGAACTATTAACCCGCATAAATTTACCTGCCCCGTAATTGAAGCCTACAAGTGGCAGTGTTCCCTGGACGATTCCAAGGATCGGCATCAGTGTAAACATCATTACCCTGTGAATTATACCCAGCACGGCAACAGCAAGGTCTCCTCCGTAATAAATAAGCAAATTGTTGGCAATGACCAGCATAACGCTGGCCGAACCCTGGCGGGCAAAAGCGGAAGCCCCGATAGCCAATATTTCCTTAATCAATTGAATGTCGGGCATCAGGTAAGAAAGCTTGATTGAAAGGCTGCTTCTGCCTGTTATGAAATAAAGTAAAAGGTATACAGCAGTAATTCCCTGGGCCGTAATTGTGCCAAAAGCTGCTCCTCTCATGCCCATATTAAGAGCAAACATAAAAACTGGTGTAAATAGTATGTTTAAAACCGAAGACATGATCATGATTATCATGGCCATTTTAGCGTTGCCTTCAGCACGAACAACATTGTTAATCGAGAAGCCAAAAGCGAAAGATATGGTGCCGTAAAGAATTATCCCCAGGTAATCGCAGGCATAGGGCATAATTGTATCGCTTGCCCCGAAAAGCCCTAACATTGGGGTTAAATAAACCAGACCAAGAAATGCCCCGAGGAGGCTGACGAAAATTATCATGCTTAAAATGTTGCCGAAAGCGCGGTTGGCTTTGTCAAGATCAACTGCTCCCAGGGCCCGCGAAATAACAGAACCGCCGCCGATACCCAGCGCGCCGGCCAGGGCTAAAAAAAACATTTGGACAGGAAATGATATAGCCACAGCTGCGACACCGATTGTACCGACACCGCGGGCGATATATATTGTGTCGATAACACTGTGCAGGGCCATAACCAACATGCCCACTGCAGCTGGAACGGCCAGACTTGCCAAAAGGCTGGGAATCGGATCCCTGCCTAACCTTTCACTTTGTTCTTTCAAAAAAACAACTCCTTTAGAAACACGTCAAAACCCCCTTTATATTATAATGTATAAAAGGTTCTCTGCCCACTTTGCTTTTATACATTACTTGATTATAAAAGTATATATGGTAAAATGACAAAGATAAGCAAGGTTATTTATAAATAGAAGCGCAAGTCTGCAGTATTCAACTTAGAGTAATGTTACGGAGGTTTGTTATGCTTAACAAAACAGTATTGTTGATAATTTGTATTTCTTTTCTTGTTGTAACAGCAGGTTGTGGAGACAGTGATGTTGTTCCCGAAGAAGAAGGTATCTCCATTGAAGTTGCCAATAATACCGAGGAAATTGTTATATCTTATGCCGCGTTTTTCGGTGAAGACTTAGATGAATGGGGAGAAGACCTGCTTGGTGATGAAATAATAGCACCGGGAGAAGCAGTTACCTTTGTTCTGCCTGAAGGGGAATACGATTTATCACTTTTTAACCAGGATTTTTTTGTTATCCATTCTGTTTTCGATATAGCGGAGGATACAAAGGTTGATGTTGGTGGTGGTGGGACTACGCCTCTTTTAGTCCAGAACACCTCCGTCCACAATGTAATATACTTTTTTGCTTTACCCGGCGGGTTTATTAATTTGGATGCTATAGATACAGAAGAAGAATTATTAGAAGAAGATTGGGCTGAAACCTGGGATGAAATCTGGGAAGATGAAAGTATTTTTAAGTATCAATTGCTTCATGATCGGGAAGTTGTAATAGCCGAAAACGGTCGCCGCTTTTTCTTTATAGATCCTGGCACTTATGATTTTTTAATTGTCAATGAGCAGGTTCAGCCTTATCTTGAAATGGAAGTTGAAATTGGAGAAGATGATAGAAAAGTTTTAACAAT
>PWSG01000028.1 GCA_003564055.1 Syntrophomonadaceae bacterium | reverse complement strand
GGCGGTTGATATATCAAAAGAAGCATTAGGTCAGGCTAAACTAAATGCACTGGAGCACCGGGTTGAAAACAAAATTACCTTTTTGCAGGGCAGTTACTTTTCAGCCCTGCAAAAGATTAAGCCGCGACCGGTTTTTGACCTGGTAGTTTCCAACCCGCCCTATATAAGCAAATCAGGTATTGATAACCTGCCGCGGTGCATCAAGGACCATGAACCTCTTCAAGCCCTCTTCGGAGGTGAAGATGGGCTTGAAAGTTACAGGACTATTTTGAGAGAGCTCCCCGCTTATGTTCACAAATCATCTCTTGTGCTTTTTGAAATTGGATCCGACCAGAAAAATGCTGTTGAAGAAATATGCTTGAAATCAAAGCTTTTTGCTACCACAAACTGGTTCTATGACCTTGCCGGCCATCCACGCGTTTTTGAAGGGAAGATTAAGTAAAGAGAAAAACCGGATATGAGTTTAAAGCCTTTAATAAAGGGCTGACAAAGCTAGATCTGGCAATAAATTTAGCGCTCGCTTATGAGAAATACTCTTTGCTGACGGTTGTTTTGCCGGTATCAGTGGCAAATAGATATTGATTTCTTTTCCCTGCAACCTGCCTTTTAATTTAATCTTTTCCCCGTAGATGTAATTGTCAGCTTTCCGTGCTTTACTCCTTTTACCCCGATCAGCCTTCCTGAAAGTTCTTTTGCTTCAGATGCTTTGCCTTTTATTACCATTACCTCCAGGCAGTGATCATGTTCCAGGTGCACATGCATCACAGATACAATCATCTCGTGATGCTCATGCTGAAGTTCGAGCAGCATATCACTTAATCCCCTTACATGGTGATTGTAAATAATGGTAATTGTCCCCGCTACTTCCTCGTCATCCTGGGACCAGTCTAGTTCAACAAGTTGATTGCGAATTAAATCTCTGATTGCTTCCGAACGGTTGGGATAACCGCGCTTGACGATCTCGTCGTCCAACCTGAGCAGCAATTCTTTTTCCATTGAAATGCCAAAGCGAATTAATTCTGCCATAATGTTCACCTCCGAGCGTCATAAAACGATTATAGCATAATATTATTCTGCGTATAATGTAAGCCAAGAAGTGGGCTGGTTTTGTAAAAGAACAAAATTTTTCTTTTAAAAAAGGATTTCATCTCCTAAAAGAGAAATAAACTATGGTTTATTAACGGACCCTGGTAGGCCGTGAAGTAAAGTAGTAAATAATTGAATTTAGCTATGTTGTATCTTATCATGTTTTATGAAATAATAATGCTCGGCAAATAACCCTTTTTATGGAGGGCAGCTTATTGTTCTGGGATATAGCCTTCAGTTTTCTTGGCGGCCTGGGTCTTTTTTTGTTCGGTATTCAGATTATGGCCTCGGGCATGCAGAAAGCTGCAGGCGATCGCTTTCGACGCATTCTTGAAGTTTTAACTAACAAGCCGGTTTTGGGAGTGTTAACCGGGGTGTTGGTTACATTTCTCGTCCAAAGCAGCAGCACTGCTTCAGTTATGGTGGTTGGCTTTGCCAATGCCGGACTAATGAACCTCTCACAGGCAATAAGCGTAATTATCGGTGCTAACATCGGTACGACTGTTACAGCGCAAATAATATCTTTTGATATAGGAGTAATTGCTTTTCCTGCTATTGGAATTGGCTCCCTTTTAAACTTCTTCGGCCGCCGCCGCTTGCACCGTTACATGGGCCAGATTTTGCTTGGTTTTGGCCTGCTTTTTCTCGGCATGATTACAATGTCAAGCGGTATGATGCCGCTTAGAGAATTGGATGCCTTCCATAATATGCTTGTGCAGTTTAGCTCTTATCCCATACTGGGCATCCTTGCCGGTGCAATTTTTACCGCGCTTATCCAGAGCAGCAGCGCGGCAACAGGTGTTATTATTGCAATGACCCTGCAGGATTTGATTCCCTTTAATGCCGCAGTGCCCCTTGTGTTGGGGACGAACATCGGGACCAGCATTACAGCTATCCTGGCCAGTTTTGGTGCCAATCTGGCCGCACGGCGGGCAGCTGTAGCCCATGTTCTTTTTAATGTCTTAGGCGTGATTCTTGTCCTGGCATTAATTGGTCCATTTACTGATCTTATTACGCATACAGCTGCAACTGTGCCACGCCAGGTAGCGAATACGCATACAGCGTTTAACCTTCTTAACACTTTTATTTTTATAGTCTTCCTGAAGCATTTTACCCGCCTGATTAGCTATATCGTGCCCGGTGAAGATATAAAAATGGATTTCGGGCCCAAGTACCTGGACAAACGTATCCTGAAAACTCCTGCGGTTGCGCTTGGTGGAGCAAAGCAGGAACTTTTACGCATGGGCGGTATTGCCCGGGAAATGCTTGATGAATCAATACAGGTATTTTTAACCAATGATCTAAAGAAAATTAAACATATAGTCCAGATGGAAGAATTAGTTGACGGGCTTGAAAAAGAGATAAATGTTTATCTTTCCGACCTTTCGCAGCATTCCATGTCTCAACAGCAAACAAAGTTAATCGGAAACCTTATGTCTGCCGCAAACGATCTGGAAAGAATTGGCGATCATGCTGAAAATATAATGCAGCTGGCGGAAATGAAGACTGAAGAGCGTCTGCCGTTTTCTAATACTGCTCTTGAGGAAATAAGCGATTTTTACAATAGCATTAGCCTGATGCTTGAAGAAGCTTTGAGCGCATTTGAAAATGATCAAGTGAAATTAGCCGAAAAGGTGGCTGCAAAAGATGATGAAATAGACAGGCAGGAAAAAGTTCTCCGTAATGAACATATCGAGCGGATTAATACCAAAAAATGTTATCCTTCAGCCGGGGTTATCTATCTCGATCTTCTTAGCAACCTCGAGCGGGTTGCCGATCATGCCAAAAATATTGCAGAACTGGTCCTCGAAGATAAGGCTTAAAAAACCCCTGTGTTTTTTTACCTGAAAGAAGAGGAAAAAAATGAATCGTTCATTTACACGGGCTAATGGAACGCTGCTTCTTACTGATCACAGCAGATCTGTGGCCAGGGCTGCGAAGATAATAAAAGAAGGCGGCCTGGTGGCTTTTCCAACTGAAACTGTTTATGGTCTGGGTGCTTCAGCATTAGATGCCGATGCTGTAAAAAAAATTTTTGCAGCAAAAGGACGACCTTTCGATAACCCTTTAATTGTTCACCTTTCCGATCTAGATCAGTTAAATTGTGTTGCTCGTGATATTCCTGGTGCTGCCAAGCTGCTAATAAATAAATTTTGGCCCGGCCCTCTGAGTCTTGTGCTTCAAAGGTCGGATGCTGTTCCCGGTGTGGTCAGTGCCGGGCTGCCAACGGTAGCTGTGCGAATGCCCCGTCACCGAATTGCTCTTGATTTAATAAGGTTATCGGGTGTTCCAATAGCTGCCCCGAGTGCAAACAGATCCGGTAAACCTAGTCCAACGAGTTTCAGGCATGTTATAGAAGACATGGCCGGCCGAATTGATGCTGTAATTAAAAGCAGTTTTTGTGCAATTGGTGTTGAGTCCACAGTTCTTGATTTAACCGGACCCAGCCCTGTCATTCTTCGCCCCGGAGGATTGTCCCGTGAAGATCTGGAAAAAGTTCTCGGTTGCCAAATACACATTGCGGGTAATTATGAAAACATAAACTTGCCTTCATCTCCGGGCATGAAATATCGTCATTACTCACCCTCAGCCCCACTTTTTCTTATTACCGGTCCCCAAAAAAGGCGGCGTTATTTTATTGATGCCCTGGCCCGCAGTTATCAAAGAAAGGGTTTTATAGTTGGTATGTTGAACCTTTATTCCAATAGTAGCCTGGTGCAGGAAAAAGATTCCAGGGTTCTTGCAGCGCATCTTTACCAGCTTCTCCGCCGGCTGGATGCCCGGGGAGTAGATTTCATCCTTGCTGAGGAAACTTCAGCCGAGGGTCTGGGCCTGGCAATCATGAATCGGCTTAGAAAAGCAGCCACGCGAATTATTAGGGTCTAGTTTTTTAAGGGGGGTAGCAATGTTAAAAATCCTTTTTGTTTGTACCGGAAACACATGCCGCAGCCCAGTGGCAGAGGTTCTTTTAAAATCAGAGTTAGCCGGGACAAGCCTGCCTTTTGATGTTGAGGTATCATCGGCCGGCTTATCTGCAGTGCCAGGCGAAAAAGCCTCTGAACCGGTTAGAAGATTATTTGGCGCCAACAATCCCGGCCTTAACAAACACCTTTCAAGATCGCTTGATTATGATCTTATAGATGATTCTGATATGATCCTTGTAATGACTAATGACCACAGGCGCGAACTGCTGGCCCGTTTTCCAAGAGCGGCCAACAAAACCTTTTTGTTAAAGGAGTTTGCTGAACTAAATCAGGAAGCAGTCGATTTAAAAGACCCGGCGGGCTACGGGCCTGAAAAATATCACCAGATGTTGGAGGAAATAAGTTCTGCGGTAAAGAAGATTACCCTGAAATTAAAGGAGGGCTCAGATAATGAAGGTGGCCCTGGGCAGTGACCATGCCGGATATTTACTGAAAGAGAGTATAATTGGGTACCTTCACACATCCAAACGATCCTGTGAAGATTTTGGCGTATTTAATGAAGATAGTGCCGATTACCCTGATATTGCTGCTTTAGTGGTTGGCGCAGTGTTATCCGGAGAGTATGAGTGCGGCATATTAATTTGTGGGACAGGAATTGGAATGTCAATAGCAGCTAATAAGCATAAAAAAATCAGGGCTGCTCTTTGCGGTGAAGCATACAGCGCTCACTGTGCGCGTAAACATAATGATGCCAATATTTTAACCATGGGTTCAAGGGTGATTGGCCCCGGCCTTGCTGCAGAGATAGTTGAGGCTTTTTTAACAACATCATTTGAAGGAGGAAGGCACAAGCGGCGTTTGGATAAAATTATTGAAGTTGAAAATAAATAGTGGAGATGAACTAACTAAATGAGCGTAAGAAGCAATGAATTAAACCGGAATCCGCTCAAGGCGGTAGACCCGGAACTTTTTTCAACCATAACTGCCGAACGGAAAAGGCAGCAGGATAATTTGATAATGATCGCCTCAGAAAACCTTGTCAGCAGGGCGGTACTTGAAGCCCAGGGTTCAGTTTTAACTAATAAGTACGCAGAGGGCTACGCAGGCGCGCGTTATTATGGCGGCTGCGTTAATGTTGATCGGGCTGAAAACCTGGCCTGTCAAAGAGCCCGTGAAATATTTGAAGCGGAACATGTCAATGTTCAACCCCATTCAGGGACCTCAGCTAACATGGCCGTTTTCCTGGCTGTATTAAAGCCCGGAGATCCTATCCTGGGCATGGATCTCAGTCACGGCGGTCATCTGACCCACGGCAGCAAAGTTAATATTTCAGGACGTTACTACAGTTCTTTCAGCTATAAGGTAGAGCCTGGTTCCTGCCTGCTCAGCCTTGAAGAGGTAAGAAAAACAGCCCTAAAGGTTAGACCTAAGCTGCTTATTGCCGGAGCAAGCTCCTACCCGCGACTGGTTGATTACGAAGGTTTTGCCGCAATTGCCCGGGAAGTTGGTGCTATCTTTTTGGTGGATATGGCCCACACAGCCGGCCTTACTGCCGGCGGGGTTCACCCCAACCCGGTTTTGTACGCAGATATTGTTACTGCCACTACCCATAAAACCTTTCGAGGTCCCCGCGGCGGCATGATTTTTTCCCGGCAGCAGTATGCAGAAGCTATTGACAAGGCCGTATTCCCTGGCTTGCAGGGAGGCCCCCTAATGCATGTTATCGCTGCCAAAGCTGTTGCTTTCAAAGAAGCCCAGCTGCCAGGTTATGCTGCCTACCAGGAAAAAGTTCTGGCCAATGCAGCCGCCCTGGCTGAAGCTTTAAGCAGCCTCGGTTTTACAATAGTGACAGGCGGCACTGATACCCACCTGGTCCTGGTCGATCTGCGCAATAAAAACATTTCCGGAATGGATGCAGAAAAAATGCTCGAAAACGTCGGTATTATTGTTAACAAAAATGTTATTCCCTATGATCCTAAGGGTGCCAATGCTCCGAGTGGGATCAGGCTTGGTTCGCCGACTCTAACTTCACGCGGTATGATGCCGTCACAAATGCAGGAAATAGCTGTTTTAATAGAAGAGACATTGGCAGGTCAAAGTAAAAGCGGGCACTTAGATGCCATAAGGAGGCGGGTAGATAATATATGCCTGGAATATCCCGCTTACTAATACTTAAAAGATAGGAGTTGAGTTCATTTGGAACAGGTAGTTGTTGTCGATCATCCACTGGTTCAACATAAGTTGACACAGTGCCGTCGGGTTGAAACAGAAACATGGCAGTTTCGTGGCCTTGTAGAGGATATTACAGCTCTTCTGCTTTATGAAGCGGTTCGTGATATTACTACTAAAGAAGAAGACATTATAACCCCTGTAGGCCCCTGCAGGGGGACAGTAATTAGTAAGGCGGAACCTGTTTTTGTAGCCGTGCTCAGGGCCGGTTTGGGGATGGTTCCCGGTGCCCTGAAACTTTTTCCTTATGCCCGGGCAGGTCATATCGGTTTATATCGCGATCATGATACTCATGTTCCTGTTGAATACTATAACAACCTGCCCCCTGACATTAATGATGCGGACTGCTTTTTGCTGGAACCGATGCTGGCCACGGGAGGTTCTGCCGTGCATGCCCTGACCCTCCTCAAACAGGCGGGTGTCCAAAAAATTCGTCTGCTCAGCCTGATTGCCGCCCCTGAAGGAATTAAGGCTATAGCCAAGAAACACCCGGATATAAAAATATACCTTGCCTCAGTTGACGAAAAGTTAAATGAAAAAGCTTATATTGTCCCGGGTCTGGGTGATGCCGGTGACCGTCTTTTCGGAACAGCCTGATTAAAAAAGGGGGCTTACCTTTGGAACGTCCTGACTGGGATCACTATTTTATGCAGATAGCATCAGTTGTTGCTACCCGTTCAACCTGCTTGAGACGACAGGTAGGAGCTTTGCTTGTTCTTAACAAACGAATTTTATCCACCGGTTATAACGGTACACCCAGCGGCCTCAGCCACTGCAGGGACGTTGGCTGCCTGAGGGAGGAGTTAAATGTGCCCTCGGGTGAGAGGCACGAGCTATGCCGCGGTCTTCATGCCGAGCAGAATGCCATTATTCAGGCCGCGATTCACGGTGTAGCCATCAAAGATTCCGTTTTATACTGCACCCATTACCCATGCGCTGTCTGCGCAAAAATGCTGGTTAATGCAGGAATAAGCACCATTATTTTAGAAGATAATTATCCCGATGATCTGGCCAAAAAAATATTCTCTGAAGCTGGAATCAAGGTTACTTTTATAGTATAATTAATGCCGCTTGCTATTTGCAATTAGTATAATTTATCTGTCATTTTAGTTGCTGGCATATGAAAATAAAACGGCTGCATCAAGTTACAGGTGGTGATGTTAATTGACTGTTGAACTGGTCAAGGAAATTAAAGAAGCTGAAAGCAAGGCTGATGCAATTATCCGGGAAGCCCAGCAGGAAGCGCGCCAGACCTTAAAAGATGCTGAAGCCAAAGCAGAAAATATTATCCGCGATGAAGCTGCTGAAGCCGAACAGCAGGCAAAAGAGATGGTTAAAAAAGCGGAAGAAGAAGCCAGGGCTGAAGCTGAACCGCTTACTAAAAAGCGGCGTGAAGAGATAGCTGAACTTAAAAAAGAAGCTGAAAAACGTTTACCCGAAGCGGTATCCATGCTCAAAGATAAG
>PWSG01000132.1 GCA_003564055.1 Syntrophomonadaceae bacterium | reverse complement strand
ATTTACGATCAAAAAACCAGTAACCGGGGTATTTTTCACCATTTACGGAAATATAAGTACCGTAACCATGACGCAGGCTTCTTTTCCACCTTCCACTGTAACTACTTCCGCAGCTCCAGGTCCGCATTCCCCAACCGTGAAATTTACCGCAGGCCAATTCACCTATATAGCTACCACCATTGGCATATCTGCAGCTTCCCCGGCCGTGCATAAGGCCATTTTCCCAGTTTCCCTGGAAAACTGCACCATCCGCCTGTTTGAAAGTTCCCTTTCCGCTCCAAAGATTATTTTTTAAGCTTCCTTCGTAACAATCACCGGAAGCAAAAAGATAAACACCACTGCCATTCATTTTGTCGTCAGCGAAGTGGCCATCATATATTGAACCATCCGGAAAATTTTGTTTGCCCCGGCCGTGCCTTTTAGCGTTTTTAAATTCTCCCCTGTATTCAATTCCATTATTAAATTTAACACTTCCAAAACCTTCAGGCCGTCCATTTAGCAAGTCACCGCTGTATAGCGAGCCATCTGCAAAAAAGTACTGCCCGCTGTCTGCAGGTTTACCCTCTATAAACATCCCGTTATAAGATGAGCGATCATTAAATATTAATTTCCCTTCACCATGCGGCAGATTATTCTTACTTTCACCGCTGTATTTTTTTCCGTCAGGATATTTAAAAACACCCCATCCGCTATCGCGCCCGTTTTCATAGGTTCCTCTGAATTCTTGGCCGTCAGGAAATAAAGTTTTTCCTTCACCGTGAGGCATACCTTCACGCAACGGCCCCTTGTATTCAGCACCATCAGAAAAATAGAATTGTCCTTTTGCGCTGAAAAATCCCTGATCAAATAATCCTTCATAGCGTGAGCCGTCGCTAAAAGTGTAAACCCCCTGCCCATGCATGCTGTTATCTCTCCACAAACCTTCATAGCGCCTTCCGTCAGGCCAAACCATCTCACCTTTACCGTGCTTTTTATCTTCATACCACTGCCCTTTATAACTCCTTCCGTCAGGCCAGAGCATTTCTCCGTATCCGTGGCGGAAAGCACTTTTCCACTGACCCTCGTAGCGTTTTCCATCAGGCCAGGAATATACGCCTTGTCCATCATAAAGGCCGTTTGCAAATTCACCTTCGTATTTTTCGCCACTGGGCCAATAATAAGTACCGTGACCGTGCATCTGATCATACTGCCAATGACCGACGTACCTTCGCCAATCAGCAAAGAGATATGTACCCCTGCCATGCATACAATCTTCCCGCCATTGCCCCTCGTATTTATCACCATTTGACCAGATAAAAGCGCCTTCACCGTGGAAAAGGCCGTTTTGCCACTCGCCGTTATACCTGCTTCCATCAGGCCAGGTTACAGTACCTCTGCCATGAGGCAAGTCGTTTAAAGTTTCGCCCCTGTATTCACCATCACCGGCTATTCTCAATTCAATCGACTGCCTTTCACTCTGATTCCTAACCATAAATTTAAAATGTAATTATATGACTATGGGCCAGATCGCTTTGTGACCTGGTTCCATATAGCGCAGGTGAAAAAACAATGCCATCTTATTTCTAAAGGCATTTAGCCCGCCGATATATCCGGAGTTTCACCTTCATCATCTTCTTTCTTGTTGCGAGAAGCCAGGTAAACCATAAATATACCCAGCTCATAGAGCAGCATTAAAGGAATGGCCATCAAAACCTGGGAAAAAATATCTGGTGGCGTTAAAATCGAAGCGAAAATAATTACGATCAGCAGGGCAAATTTTCGATTGCGCCTTAAAAAAGTTGTGCCAATAAGCCCTATGCTGCCCAGGAACCAAAATAGAACCGGGAGCTGGAAAACCAGGCCAAAAGAAAATATAAATGAAGTTGTAAAAGTTAAGTATCGGGCAATGCTAAAAGTAGGAACAAGGTCGGCTCCTGAAAAACCAATAAAAAAGTTCAGGGCAAAAGGCAAAACAACAAAATATGCAAATGACGCCCCCAGCCCGAACAATACATACATTACAAGCGTCAATATAACAGCTGCTTTTTTATCTCTTCCCACCACTTTCATGGCAATAGCAAGCAGCTGGTAAAGAATTATGGGTAAAGTGACTGCGGCACTGGTAATGAAAGCAAGACGCAGGTTAGCCAGAAGTGCTTCAGAAGGGGTTAAAAAAATCAGCTGCAAATCAACCCCTACAGAGTCAAGACCTTCATAAGCCAGGTTGGCAGGTAAAAGTAAAGCCTGCCTGATTAGATCGGCGAAGGCAAAACTGACAACTGCAAATACAAAAACAGTAACGGCTATTATAATCAGCCGGTTACGCAGTTCTTCAAAAATGAGAAGTATATCTCGTTTTTCCATATGTTTAGCTGGGGCCTCCCTGGCTTTTACTCGAATACAATTTCCTGTTCATCACTTAGGGAACGGAAATACTCGAGGTAAGTCAAGGCATTCTGATAAATGGCGCTCTCTTCACTTTCCTGCTCCACTATTTCTTCCAGTATATCTTTGGCAGAGTCTGGCTCGCCTCTGTGTTGGCCAAGCAAGACCGCATAATAGAAACGCTCTTCATTATCTGCCATTCCTGAACTAATTTTTTCATCAAGATAATCCTGAAGCCACGAAGCTTCTTCATCCATTACTTCCATTTTGCCTGCTGTTGCGAGAAGTTGAACCAGGGAAAGATGAATCATCGGATCAGGATTGTCGCGAAGCAGTTTCTGCGCCGCCTCTATCTCGGCATCAATTAGCTCATCGTTTTCATCATGCTCAATATAAAGATTTATTAATTCAAGGCGGTAAGTGGGGTTTGAAGGCTCCATGTCAACAAGGGAAGAAAAAACATTAACCAGCTTCTCCTCATATTCTTCCACGGCCTCTTGATCATCAAAGAACACCTGTTGAACTATGGTTAAATAGCGATAGTTTTCAGCCAGCTCAAGCAGCAATGCCTCGCTTATTTCACCATCCTGAATCTGTTCTTCGAGACGCTCTACCTCGCCTTCATAATAATTCAGATAATCTTCAGGTTCAGGTTCTGCCTGCTGATCGGTTAAGGGAGCCCTGCCGCCTCCGACAGCCTGCCCAATATAAGCCCCTACCAGCGATACAACCATTCCCAATGCCAGAATAGCGGCAACGATTCCTGCCCATCTCTGGTTTTTTAAGTTTTTGGGTCCTTCTTTTTTTCTTGCCAAAATAATCCCTCCGGGTCTGTTAATTATTATGCTTAGTCTATTATTGCTCGCCTGGCTTTAACCTGTTTCGCATTTTTGTAACAGCAGGTCATGCTGCTATAAGAAATCTTATTTGTCAATTTTGACAAACCAGGCTGCCCGGCTGCACTTAACTGTCAAGCCTGACCAGCAAACGTCCACAGTTTTCACAATACACTATAGCCTCCGGATTGTAAAGATGACCTCGGAGCGCAGAAGAAATAAAAACCCGGCAACCACCGCAAATATCATTGCTACCTACCCTGGCCAGGGCTTCTCCCTGGTGCTTTTCAGCAAGCATATTGTATTTGTTGATGTATTTCGCTTCAATTTTTTCTGCAAGTCCAGCGCGGCTTTCCTGCAGGTTTACTAAATCACGTCTAAACCGATCCAGATCCTCTTCCAGGGCTGTTTCTTTTTTTTGTAATTCCTGCTTGCACTTTTCCAACTCCTTTGTTTTATATTCAAGCAGGCTTTCCTGTTCTTCTACAAACTCCATAAGCAATAAAATTTCATCTTCATTTTTTTGTTTGTCTTCAGCCAGCAGTTCCATTTTACGCTGCATCTGCTCCAGCTCTTTGATGCTTGTCACCGTGCCGTCGTACATGTTATCGCTTAAGGTTTTCCTGTCTTCAACAATTTTTTGATCACGCATCTCAAGGTTTTTTAAAATCTTGCGTTTATCTTTAAGCAAGCTTCCTTTTTCGGAAATCTCTTTTTCCAGTCTTTCATAATCTTCAGATGCTTCTTTAACCCCGCTCAGGGCCGGCGCCTCCTCAATTTTTTGCTCTAACTCTCTGATGGCCAGATCAATTTCCTGTAAATCCCATAACAATTTAAGCTGCACCTGTAAACATCCTTTCGTCCGTTTATAATTAATTTTTTATCAAAGCAACCTTTTAAATCCCCTGCCACATATATTCTTCATATCCGTGATCAATATAGAACCGGGTCTCCAGGCAAAAAGGGCATGAGAAACCATAAAAAAAGGGTAGGTTTTCACCTACCCTTGGGGACTATATCCATTTTGCTCCTACCGATGTTTGCAGACAAACCTCGGCTTCAAGCCCATCGGCAGTTAATTTCTTTTCCAGGTACTGCCTGAGATAAACAACACCCGGCCTTTCAGTGGCATCATGCCCGGCATCGATTAACGCCAACCCCAGCCCTTCAGCCTGCTTAAGGTCGTGATAACGAAAATCTCCAGAAATAAGTATATCGGCTTTTTTTTGAAAAGCATGCCCAATTAAAGAGCCGCCACTGCCTCCACATAAAGCAATCCGTTTAAACAAGTTTTTGCCTGCCGGCCAGTGGCGCAGGATATTGAGATCTAACCGATCACGGCATAATTGAAGGAGCTGCTGCATGGAAAACGGCTCATCGGTCTCAAGAACAAGCCCCAGGCCGTAAGCCTTACTTTCAAGATCAAGCGGATAAAGATCATAGGCAACTTCCTCGTAAGGATGAGCATTGGTCAGTTTTTCAATAATCTCAGATCGCCTGGATACCGGTATAACTGTCTCCAGGCGCAGTTCATCAACTTTTTCAAGCTGACCCCTTTCTCCAATATAGGGATCAGTTTTTTCACCGGGCATAAAAGTACCCGTGCCCCTGATTTGAAAAGTACAGTGACTGTAGCTGCCTATATGGCCTGCCCCTGCTGCAGATATAGCTTCACGGACATCATCCTCGTGACCGACGGGCACAAAAAAAACAAGTTTAAGCAGGCGGTCGTGGTCAATCACCTCTAAAACCTCTGCATTTTCGACAGGAAGACGAAGGGTTTTTGCCAGTTGAAAAGTAACCCCTTGCGGGACAATATCATAATTAGTGTGTGCACTGTAAATATTTAATTTATTCCTGATTGCCTTCGCAACCAGGGCTCCTTCAGGAAAACTTTCATTGATTGAAGAGAGCTTGTGGTAAAAAAAAGGATGATGAGTAACCAGTAAAGCCGCCCCGATGGAAATCGCTTCTTCAACCGCCGCCTGATCCGGGTCAAGAGCAACAAGTATTTTTGCAACTTCTGCATCGGGATTCCCAAGCTGCAGTCCAACCGAATCACCGGGCAGGGCAGCTGACACAGGAGCCAGCTCTTCCAGGATAGAAGCAACTTTTTTAACAGCAACCGGCAATTATTTCACATCCTCTAAACAGTTTGCCGCTATCTTGTTGTGAAATGCTTCCATTAATTGTTTACAGATAGGCCCGGGAACGGGAGATTTAAGCAGCCTGCTGTCAATCGCCTTTATAGGGTTAACTTCCATCGTTGTAGAAGTAACCCATACTTCTTCAGCTGTTTCCAGCTCCTGCAGGTTGAAGGGCTTTTCTAAAAAGGGTATTGATAGCTCCTGAATGATATCAATAACAATTCCCCTTGTAATTCCGGCCAGAATCAGGTTGGTTGCGGGATGGGTTCTTACCTTGCCGTCAATAACAGCAAAAACATTGGAACGAGTTCCTTCTGTTACGGTGCCGTCCTGGCGGTATAAGATAGCTTCAACGGCTCCCGCTTCTGAAGCTTTCTGCCTGGCTAAAAGGTTCGGCAGCAGGTTGGTAGTTTTAATATGACAGTTTAACCAGCGTTCATCGGGCAGGGTTATGCCCTCCTGCGGTTCAACAGCGTCAATTTCAGGAACAGGCTTAAGTTCCCGCACATACATAACCATGGTCGGAACGGCATCGTCGGGAAATAGATGATCCCGCTTAGCACTTCCCCTGGTTAACTGCATATAAATATACCCCTCTGAGTATCCGCTTTTTTCAATCAGCTCCGAAACTGTTTCGGTGATCCGATCAACTGGGTAAGGCAGATCAAGCCTTATCGCTTCGGCGCTTCTAAGAAATCTTTGCAAATGGGCATCAAGGTAAAATGGCCTGCTATTGTAAACCCTGATCACTTCATAGACCCCGTCACCTAGTAAGTAGCCGCGGTCTTCGATAGATACTTTTGCTTTAGATAGATCGCGATAGGTCCCGTCTATCCAGGCGATGTTTTGCATATTTCATCAACTCCACATTTTTTTGTAAGCTTTAAGTTAGCATAAGTTTGCTATTGTGTCTATAAAAAGCAGGATTACAGGCTTATGAAAAAATTATCCTGCTTTTCTGCGCATTTTTCTCCGCCTGACCAGGAATATAATTAAAGCTATCAGGACAACAAGGATCAGGATCGGCCAGGTTATAAGCGGTATAGTCCAGGTCGTATTAATTCTTCCTGCGGTGGCAGCATAATAGGCTTCCACCTCTGGAAAACCGGAATCTCCTGCTGGCTGGCTGGTGGCATATTCTAAGACAGTTGCCCAGACCTTCACCTCTTGATCATTTACACGAACAATTAATTTATCGACTTCATCTACATCAACAGGATTACCATCCCGATCTTTTAAAACAATTTCCAGCTGGGGTAAAAGTTCGCCAATCATCGGCAAAAATGAAACATGATAAGAATCGGTGATCAGGCAGTAAAGTTCATCATCGCCTCTTTTAACAGGAACATAGAGATCATCATCATCACACTGCCTGCCTTCACCAACATAACGCTCCACGCTGGTAACCGCCCGGGTAGTAGGAATGGGTTGATCAATAAAAGGTATTGTGAAAAGAACCGCATTCTGTGGATTATACTCATAACGCAAACCGGAAAACTGCAGGAAGTAAGTATCGGTCATCATCTCGGAGAAAAGGGCAGCTACTTCCATAAACCGGTATATTTCTTCCCCGGTCAAGTAAACGGCGACGATCGGATATCCCGCAGAACCGTCCGGACCAATACCAAGGCCAATTAGTTCAGCTAAATCGTAAACTGATATTTTGCCCAGGGAATGAGGCATCGTGCCCGGCTCTACACTGCCCCTGATAGTACCATTAGCCTGTACTGCAAAATCAGCCCTGTGGTCCATTTTATCCGAGCTAACCAGGCGCATGGCATCAGTTACAAAGTTGCCGAAAGGTGATTCCTGCTGGGGTGGATAATTGGGAATTTCAAAATCTGAGATTGCCACCGTATCGAGAACATGCTGGAAAAGTCCACCTGTTTTTTCGCCAATCAGCGTATTTAGTTCAGCAGTATATTGATCAATTAGAGAATCAACGTCCGGATGGAGAGGGTAAGTGTAATCAAGGGGAAGAAGATATGGTTCATTATTTTCGTCGTTGCGGACACGAACCTCTCCCGTTGCAGGATTAAAGGCCAACTCAAGCTGCCCAAGGTATCTAAGCAGATAACCGGCCTGGACGATAACAGTACCGTTTTCAAAAACCGGTTCATAGAGAGCGGTATGACAGTGTCCGCCGACAATAACATCAATACCGGGAACATCTTTTGCCAGGTCCCGATCTTCGTCAACCCCGGAATGGGTAAGAGCCACGATCATCTGGGCGCCCTGCTGCTTAAGCTGATCAACCATTTCACGTGCCGCTTCGTGCTGGTCGGTAAACTCAACCGGATCATGCGGAGCAGTTACAGAAACAGCGTCTTTGCCGATCAACCCGAAAAAACCCACCTTGAGGCCGTTTTCAAGCTCTATGATGTGGTTTTCTTTATAGAGCCCATCGCGGACCAGGGGATGCTCGGGAGGAGCGGTT
>PWSG01000218.1 GCA_003564055.1 Syntrophomonadaceae bacterium | reverse complement strand
GAAACTGAGAAAAAGCCGGAAAGCTGCCGCCTGATTGGTCAATTTTTAGAAAGTTATTTAGTCGTTCAAAAGAATGAAGATTTACTGCTTATAGATCAACATGCTGCACATGAAAGGATCAACTATCATCAGTTAAAGCATTCAGAAAATCCGGTCAAAAAACAAGAACGTGTACAATTGACAATTCCTTTAACCTTAGAGCTGCCAGTGTCCTGGCGCAGTGAAATGCCTAAACTGCTGCCCTTTTTACATGAATTCGGTTTCGATTTAGAGACTATCGGCGAAGACAGTTACGTGATCAGATCAGTTCCTTTTTTATTAAGCAGCAATGCTGAAAGCTCGCAAATTTATGATCTATTGGAGATGTTAGTCACTGCCGACTTTAAATCTGATCTTGAATACCGCGAAACAATTATTAAAACAATTGCCTGTCATCGCTCCGTAAAAGCAAAACAGGTTCTAACCAGAGACGAGATGGAACAGCTTCTTAATATGTGGGAGAATACGCCGCTGGCTGAATACTGCCCCCACGGCAGACCGACCGTAATTAGTTTTCATCGGGACCGACTAGAGAAAAGTTTCCACCGGAAAGGCAATTCTAAATGACTTTTAAGCGAAATAATAGTAAAAAAATACCGCTATTAATCCTTGCTGGTCCGACTGCAGTGGGAAAATCAGCGCTTGCTTTAACACTGGCCCAAAAATTAAATACTGATATAATAAGTGCAGATTCTGCCCAGGTTTACCGCGGCCTTGATATTGGAACGGCTAAACCAACACTTGAGGAACAAAAGCTTGTTAAGCACCATTTAATTGATATCGTTTGTCCAGATCAGTATTTTAGCGCCGCTGATTATCAAAAAGCAGCTGACATGATAATAAGGCAGCTTTGGAGCTCCGGTAAACTGCCCTTCATGGTTGGTGGAACCGGGCTTTACATCAAAGCAATAACTGACCGTTTTGCTTTCGGGCAGCAAGGTGCAAATTTTGATTTTAGAACTACCCTGGAGGATATTGCCAGCAGTGCCGAGGGGCTGGATCAGCTATACAGCAGACTAAATGAAGTTGATGCACAGGCGGCCAGAACAATCAGTCCGCGCGATAAAAAACGGATTATCAGGGCACTTGAAGTATACGCACTCGAAGGAAAACCAATTTCAGAACAGGTAACCAAAACAAGGCAGCAGGAGTCACCTTACGATCTTTATTACTTTTCTTTATACATGGAACGTGATGTTCTTTATTCTCGAATAGAAAATCGTGTTGAAGAGATGATTGAAGATGATTTTCTCGGTGAGGTTCGCAGGCTAATAGAGCAGGGCTATAATCAGCACAGTCCGGGCCTGCAAATTCTTGGTTACAGGCAGCTCTTAAATTACCTGCAGAAAGATATGCAATGGGATGAAGCAATATCAGAAATAAAGAAGCAGACCCGCAATTTAGCCAAGCGCCAGCTAACCTGGTTTCGCCGGGAAAAAGGTATAAAGTGGTTTGAAATTAAAGATCAGGCTGTTTTTTACGATATTGCAGAAAATATTTATATAAAAGTGAAGGATCTTACCCCCTGACGGGCGAATATATAAAACCGAAGGAAACAGGAAAGAAGGGAGCCAGCTATATGAAAGGCGCAGTTAATTTACAGGATAGTTTTCTTAATCAGGCTCGCAAAGAGAATATGTTAACCACGGTCTTTTTAGTAAATGGTTATCAAATTAAGGGGGTTGTCCGCAGTTTTGATAATTTTACCCTGCTTTTAGAAGTAGAGGGTAAACAGCAGCTTATTTACAAACATGCTATTTCAACTATCATTCCCATGCGTAATGTTAACCTGAAAATGACTGAAAACCAGAATACCGAGGATGAGGTCCCCGCTGCAGAATCTGAGTAAAACTGATGACATAATCGCAAAAAAAAAGACACTTGCTTAGAAGTGTCTTTTTTTAACTGACATTCTGTCAACTACTTCAAAGTAACTTCTGCGCTTAAGCGAACGTAAAGCGAGCAGCTGAGATGCATTCACTTCTGGACGCGGTGACTGGTGGGCGCAAGCTTAAATAACCAGAATTGTGCCTTAAGCCAAAACCACTTTTAAGTAACCAGTTACTTGAAGCTTTAAGCGAACGTAGAACGAGCGACAAAGAGGGGTGGCTAATGCGTAAAAAAGAAAAAGCAATTCTGGTTGGAATAAAACTAGACTCCAATAATGATGATATAGAACAAGCAATGGAAGAAATGTCCCTCCTGGCAGACACTGCTGGAGCAGCCGTTGTCGAAAGAATCACACAAAACAGGGATTCCCCCGACAGGGCTTATTATATAGGCAAGGGTAAAATCGAAGAGCTGACAGATTTAGTTGAAATCTACAATGCTGACATGGTTATATTTAATGCAGAACTATCCCCTTCACAAATCCGAAATCTTGACAAATTAGTTTCTGTTAAAATTATCGATCGGACAGCTCTTATTCTTGATATATTTGCCCGTCGCGCACTTTCCCGCGAAGGAAAGCTGCAGGTTGAACTTGCCCAGCTTCATTACCTTTTACCTCGCTTAATTGGCCTCGGAAACCAGTTATCACGTTTGGGGGGCGGTATAGGAACCAGGGGTCCCGGCGAAACCCAACTTGAAGTTGATCGCAGGGTAATCAGGCGCAGAATAAGTGACCTTAAAAAAGAAATTACTTCGTTAAGAAAGCAGCGTCTGCTGCACAGACAGCACCGCAAGCGAAACCGTTTCGATGTAATAAGCCTTGTTGGATATACCAATGCAGGCAAGTCAACTTTGCTTAATACATTAACCGGCGCAGACCTTTATACGGAAGACAAAGTATTTGCCACCCTGGATCCAATGGTGAGGAGGGGTTCCGTTAACGGAAAAAAAGAAGTGTTATTTACTGACACAGTCGGCTTTATCGAAAATTTGCCCAGGCAGCTAATCACAGCTTTTCAGGCCACCCTGGAAGAAATATCTGCCGCAGATATTCTGCTTCATGTTGTTGATATAAGTCACCCTGATCATATAAAGCAGATAAAAGTGGTGCGCGAACACCTTTCAAAAATTGACCCTGATTATTATTTACGCGAAATACTGGTTTTTAATAAAACCGATCTTCTTGATGAACATTTTGAAAAGGCCTATCTCAGCCGAGAATTCCCTTCAGCTTCATTTATATCGGCACAGACGAAAGAAGGTCTGGGCGGCTTAAAAGAAAATATCGCTGCTTATTTAAATAAGCAGCGCTCTAAATTAAAGCTATATCTTCCTTACAGTGAAGGAAAGCTGCTTGCTGATATTCAGGAGCAGGGAGACATTCTAAGCGCTAAGTATCAATCTAATCATGTTGAAATTATTGCTATTGTAGATTCCGATCTGGCCAATAAACTAAAAAACTATACTTCCTGTTTAACGTGAAATCTTAATTCCTGGTCTGATAAAAGTATATTTAAACCCTGCGGAATAAACCAATTACCTTGCCTAAGATTTTTACTTCGCCGACCAACAAAGGCTCATAAGCATCATTTTCGGGCTGGAGTCGATAACTGCCATTTTCGCGGTAGAAGCGTTTGACGGTAGCTTCATCTTCGAGGAGGGCGGCAACAATTTCACCATTTTCTGCAGTAGCCTGCTGCCTGACTATAACATAATCACCGTCATTTATTCCTGCACCGACCATACTATCTCCAGAAACTTTTAAAACAAAACAGTCTTCCCCCGTTGATAAGTTTTGGGGAATAGGAAAATAACCTTCCCTGTTTTCTTCGGCAAGAATCGGCTGCCCGGCAGTAATACTGCCAACCAGGGGAGCAAAAAAGCACTTCATCTCGAGATCGTTTTGATCATTTCTCAATAATTTAATCGCCCTGGGCTTTGTTGCCATCCTCGATATATAGCCTTTTTCCTGGAGTATGTCAAGATAACCGTGCACAGTTGCCGTGGATCTTATATTAAGCGCCTTGCAAATTTCTCTTACGGATGGTGGATAATTACATTTCGCCACTTCCTGCTCAATAAAATTAAGCACCCTTTTTTGCTTATCGGTTAGCGGCTCCAAATGATCACCCCTTTGGGCTAAATTTGACTGCAATTATATCATAATTTTTCTGAAAATGAAACCTCCGTTCGTGTGAAAGCTTTAATTCACAGGTTATACTTATCTTGTTATGGTTAAATACTTATCAAATAAACAGCTAATAAAGAATTATTACCTTAAAGCATCTCAGGAACCGTTCATTTTGAGAAGTTTGTTTAATCCATTCAAATAGGCTTTAACACTGGCTTCGATAATGTCAGTACTTGTACCGCGCCCGGTGATTGTCCGGTCCTGGTAAGACATTTCAACCTGAACTTCTCCCAGGGCATCACGCCCCTGGGTGACTGCGTTTATGCGGTATTTATCCAGACCAATACTTAAACCGGTAATCTTGTTAATGGCATTGTAAGCGGCATCAATCGGACCTGATCCAACGGCCACTTCTTCGGATGTGCTGCTATCTTCTTTTATCAGGCGCACAATAGCTGCAGGAATGCTTTTGCTGCCGCTGATAGTTTGCAGGTAATCAAGCTTGTACCTTGGTTCGGTAAAAGAGAGGTGGTCCAAAACAAGAGCTTCTAAATCCTCCGGGTAGATCTCTTTCTTTTTATCAGCCAGGTCGACAAAGTAACCGTAGATTGTTTCCAGCTGTTCCTCTGTCAGCGAAAAATTTAGTTTGTTTAGCTGATTCATAACTGCATGTCTTCCACTGCGGGCTGTAAGACTCATCTGGGCTGCTTTACCGCCGATTAATTCGGCATCAATAATTTCGTATGTTTCCTTATTTTTCAAAATGCCATCCTGATGGATACCCGAGGAGTGAGCAAAGGCGTTTAAGCCCACTACAGCCTTGTTTACAGGCACAGATATGCTGGTGAGCTTACTGACCAGGCGGCTTGTCCTGTATATTTCAGAAAAGTTTAGGTCTGTATAATATGGGAAATGATTTTGCCTGATGCGCAGGGCAACTGCAATTTCTTCAAGAGCAGCATTACCGGCCCGTTCTCCAATACCATTAATATTGCATTCGATCTGGCGGGCCCCGTTCTTTACAGCTTCAAGAGAATTTGCCACAGCCATGCCAAGATCGTCGTGGCAGTGTACACTTAAGATTACCTTATCCATACCTGGCACATTTTCTCTTAAACGTCTGATCAAAGCGCCGAATTCCTCGGGAACAGCATAACCAACAGTATCAGGAATGTTAATCGTGGTAGCACCTGCCTTTATAACTGCTTCCAGGAGCTCATAAAGGTACTCTTCACGCGCTCTTGTTGCGTCCTCGGGCGAATACTCCACATCATCAGTAAAACGACGGGCATACTTGACTGCCTCAATGCCCTGTTCCTTTAGCAGTTGTGGGTCTTTTTTTAATTTATGCTGCATGTGAATATCGGAAGCGCCTAAGAAAACATGCAGGCGAGGTCTTTCCGCCTCACAAATTGCTTCCCAGGCGGCATCAATATCTTCCTTTACAGCACGGGCAAGACCGCATATAACAGGACCTTTTACCTGCCTGGCGATATCCCGGACAGCTTTTTTTTCGCCCGGAGAAGAAACCGGAAAACCCGCTTCAATAATATCAACACCCAGGCGAGCAAGCTGACGGGCTACCTCAAGCTTTTCCTCGTAGTTAAGACGCGCACCGGGGGTTTGTTCACCGTCACGGAGCGTGCTGTCAAACAAATAAACTTTTTCTTGATCTGTTGTGCTGCTCATCTTTCAATCACTCCGATCTTCCTTGTTTTTTCCTCTACTAGTATCGAAATAAATCATCTTCCTTGCTCTTTATTAAATTTAGAGTGGGGGAGAGGCAATAAAAAACTTTCGCCCAAGAGACGAAAGTATATTTCCGTGGTACCACTCTTCTTGGCAGCATAACATCTACCGCCCACTCTTTATAATAACGGAAGTCTCCGGCCAGGCCTAATCTTGAGCACACCTTCTCAATTTCGGTTAGCAGCTAACGGAGGAGTTCACAGTCTTTATCATACCGCCTTGCACCAGGTGGCGGCTCTCTGCTAATGATTCACACTGTTACTGGTTCCGCTCATAGCCTTAAAATTTATTCTATTTCTTGATAGATTACCTAATTACCTGGAACTTGTCAAGCTTATTTACGAAAAACTTTTCAAAACTTGACAAGTGGAGCAACATCACTCAGAATATAAATATAATTCCGTTATTTTATTATTAATACCGCTTATAAAATATACGGTATTTTAAGGATGGCAAAGATTTAGCATGTCTAAGCGAATACCTGAAGCTTTGAACAACTATGAGCAGCTTTCCCTGTTGAAACAGCCCAATCCCAGGGCGCCTACAGGTATTCGCAACCTGTGTATAATTAGCTTAATGTTAAAATTAGGATTGAGAGTAAATGAAATAATAAATCTTAAAAGTGACGATATAAATTGGGAAGACGGGCAGATACATATAGAAGAAAGCGGGGCGGCCAGCGAACGAACGCTTTGGCTGCAAGAGCCTGAGCTTTTCCTGCTAAGGAAATGGAATCGTATAAAACCGAAAGAACCTGGTTATTTTTTCTCAACCTTAGACGGAAACCGTTTAAAAGATCGCTATATAAGAGAGATGGTTAAACGATTAGCCCGTAAAGCGGGCATTACAAAAGATGTTCACCCTCACCTGCTTAGGTACACTTTTGCTGTTGATTTAATAAAAGAAACAGGTGATATCAACCTGCTGCAGGAATCCCTAGGACACAGAGATTTAGCCGCCACACATGCGTATGCCAAAAATATTTTTGAAAGCAGCAGAAGACTATATATGTCAGATTTTGCCAGCAGGCGCAGCGGAACACCGGTTTTCATTGAGCATCAGCAGCATATTCCGCTAAAAGAAAATAAAATTGAAAACCATGTTCGAGATAATATACATTACAAGCGCTCTGAGGCGTATCAAAAGAATGAAAGTGGAATCACAAACAGCAGTTTTTCCTCAGACCCTGATAATAATAGATGCAGCTATGAAGGTAGAACCAAAGATAGAAAAGAAAGCCAGGATCTAATAAATACAGACAAAGATGATAATACCCGGGCATTAGTTAAAGAGTCAAAACCGGTGTCTGAGCCAAAAATAAAGATTGAAAGCAGCGAAACCTCAGGTAAAAGTATAAAGATACCGGCAATTAAATGCAGCAGCTGTAATTATATACTGCGTTTTAAAACTGATTGCCCAAAATGTGGAGCTAAGTTTAATGCAATTATAGAACACTGGAGGAGAAATATATAGGGAAGGGGGTATGGAAATAGATATAAACAGAATAAGCAACTTCCGATAATACATCTTATGTAAACTAACGGGAAGAGGCGCTTTTCTTATCCCGTAAACCTCCTCCCAACCTTCTAATTAAAGGGTTTTTAGGTCCTTCTATATAAAACGAAAACATACTGGTATAATAGTTACATAAGTTTTATGTCCTAGCCGTAGCACTTAGTTTTTACGGAGGTTACCGGGAATGTGCAGATTATGTAGGCGCATATTATATGCATTACCCACCTGTATGCTCATCCTTGCCTCTCTTCTATTCATCGTTTCCTGCCAGGGAGAAAATTTGTCAGAAGAGGCCCCCGCTGAGCCCATAGAAGCAAATGAACAGCTTACACAGGAACCGCCTGCAGATTATGATAATGACAACAATTCTATAACAGTTCCCGGGCGGAAAAATGAAGAACAAAACCTTTTGGAAGAACTGCATACATTCCGGGTTGGCATCTATGAAGGCAAAGGCAGTTGGGATGACAGTGTCAATGCATTTAAGAATTTTCTTGATCATTATGACATCAATTACGGTTCATTCG
>PWSG01000176.1 GCA_003564055.1 Syntrophomonadaceae bacterium | reverse complement strand
TTAGTGACACCCCTGATCTTTCCCCCGGCCGGGGAAAGGAGGGATGCGCTGCTTTTATTTAAGCAGCGAGTGCGTAATTCGGTTTGGCGTTTATAGCCGTTCCATGTTTTTACCAGGGCATGGTCCTGGACTTGCCGCTCCTGCTTCTACAACCCCCGTCGAATCCTTAACGCCCCCAAATTTAAATTTCTTTTTGTCTTTCCCGAAAACTTCTTTCCATCTCGCGCTTGCTGTCCCGATCTGCAATATCTCGCCTTTTGTCATAGAGCTTTTTGCCCCGGGCCAGCCCCAGTTCAATTTTTACCAAACCCTGTTTTATGTAAACTTTGAGCGGGATCAAGGCCAGGCCTTTTTCCTGTGTTTTACCGCCTAAACGCGCAATTTCTATTTTATGCATCAGCAATTTTCTAACCCGTAAGGGATCATGGTTAAAGCGGTTACCCGGCTCATAAGGGCTTATATGCATATTATACAGGAATAATTCTCCACCTTCAACCCGGGCATAGCTGTCTTTAAGGTTAACTCTGGCGTTACGGATGGACTTAACTTCTGTTCCGGTAAGAACTATGCCGACCTCAAAAGTCTCATCAATGTGATAATCATGCCAGGCCTTGCGATTCTTTGTGACAACTTTTTCCACTGTTCTTAATCCCGCCGTTCTAATTAAAACATTAGAGTGGTTTGCCCCATTGCTCGGCATAAACAATCTCGCTTAAATCCTTGCGGGGCTTTTCGGAAGGCTGTTTTTCCGGAACCCCGAGTGGTGTCAGACCGACAATCCTTTGATCTTTCGGTACAGAGCAAGCTTCCTTTGCTTTTGCTTCATCAAACCAGGCAATCCAGCAGGTGCCAAAACCTTCGGCATGAGCAGCCAGCATTAACTGCTGCATGGCCAAACCGGCGTCCAGAAGATAATAATCTTTGCCATCCTGTTTACCAGAAGCCTTCGGATCTGCACACAGCACTATGACTACCGGTGCTGTTTCTGCAACCGCTTTCCTGGCCGGGTTTTTTTCGGGCATACTTTCGGCCAGCTGTTTTTTCCTTTCCCTGTCACGGACAACAATGAACTTCCAGCACTGACGGTTACTCCAGGAAGGTGCAATTCGGGCCGCATTCATAAGGTTTTGTAGTTTATCCTCTGGGACAGGATCTGGCTTGTATTTACGAACGCTTCGCCTGCTTTGTAAAGCTTCATAAAGATCCATGAAAAAACCTCCTCGCATAATATATGTTAGAAAAGCCACCAATAAAAATGAAATGCAGCTATTATAAACCATATAACTGTTTACATCAAAGCGGTTATTTACTTGCCACCTCGCCTTCGAATTGCGGGGCGGGACCAAAGGTAACCCTGCCTTCTTCGCGACTGGCACTTACAACCTGAATCCGGATGGTATCACCTAACCGGTAAGTTTGGCGGGTCCTTTCTCCAACCAGGGAAGCCGCTTTTTCGTTATACACGTAGTAATCATCACCCAGTTCACTGACCGGGATCATCCCTTCAACTGTATTGTCCAGCTCAACAAAAATACCGAAATTGGCAACCCCGTTAATAATGCCAGTATATTCTTCACCCAGCTTTTGCTCCATGTACTGTGCTTTTTTCATATCGATACTGGCTCGTTCCGCATCAATAGCGGCTCGTTCCCTTTCAGAAGATTGAACAGCAATACCCGGCAAACGTGATTCAAAACGCTTCTTTTTCTCCGCTGATAATCCTCCACCTGTAACCTGCTGCTTCAAAAGTCGGTGCACCACCAGGTCGGGGTAACGCCTGATCGGTGAAGTAAAATGACAGTAACATTTTGACGCCAGGCCAAAATGCCCTTCATTGCGAGCGCTGTAGTGAGCCTGGGGCAGTGAACGCAGCACCAGGTACCGAACCAGTCGTTCTGTTGGCTCCCCCCTGGTTTGTTCCAGCAGGCCTTTAAGATGTTTGGGCTTGAGAACCTTGATCTTCTTAGCCGCTTTAACATTCATCAGGGTCAGTGTCTCCCTTAAAGATATGAGCTTTTCTTCCAGGGGAACAGCGTGTACACGGTAAAGACAGGGGATTTTCCGGTCATTTAAATATTCAGCTACTGTTTCGTTGCAATAAATCATGAACTCTTCAATTAAAGATTCAGATCGACCCATGGTGCGTTTATTTATCGATAGGGGAACCCCTTCGTCATCAATTTCAATCCGCGCCTCCGGTAAGTCAAGATCCAGGGTGCCGCGGGCCATCCGCCTTTTAAGCAGCACTCCGGAAAGCTTTTCCATTTGATCGAGCATTTCAGGCAAGGATTCATCTGCAAAGAGTTTGCTGCCATCATCTCCTGAAAAATAGGCTTCAACCTGCTGGTAAGTTAAGCGCTCGGTTACTTTGATCAAGCTGGGAGAAAACTGAGCGTCTATTAAATCGCCCCGTGAATCAATATCCATGAGCACACTAACCGCCAGGCGGTCTTTGCCTGCCTGCAAACTACACAGGTTTTCTGACAGTGCCGGAGGAAGCATATGGATAACCCGATCAACAAGATAAATGCTGGTTCCTCTCTTCAACGCTTCTCGATCAAGGGGCTTGCCTTCACGAACATAATGAGAAACATCGGCAATATGGACACCAAGCCGATAACCGCCGCCACTTATCTCTTCAATAGAAACGGCATCATCGAAATCGCGGGCTGTCTCATCATCAATGGTAACCATTTTCAGGTTACGCAGATCCGTCCTGTCCGGTTCTTCCAGCACGCGCGCAATGTTTTCTTCGCCGGGTAGAGTATCAACTTCTTTTAAAACAGGGGGAGGATGCTCTCCCGGTAATTCAAAGCGATGCTTAAAGGTTAATCGTTCTGTCTGGATGTTGCCGGGTGTTCCAATATGTTCAACAACCTTGCCCCTGGAAGGCTTCCTGCCGCGCCCCCACTCGTCGACCTCAACGACAACTTTATCCCCGCTTTGTATATGTTTCATGTTTTTTAGTGTAGCCTGAACATCTCCGGGAAAACGCTCATCATCAGGGGTGACATAATACTTATTTCCTTCACGGCGCAGCGTTCCAACCAAACGCCTTTGGCCCCGTTTGAGTATGCCCATGACAGTACCTTCCCTGCGCCGTTTGCCTCTTTTCTGATCAAGGCGAACGACAACCCTGTCTCCGTGGGCGGCATCTTTCAGGTTTCCCGCACTGATAAATATATCTTCATCCTGCCGATCGGGACGCAGGAAAGCAAAACCGCGCCGGTTGCCCTGAAGCACCCCGGTCATGTAGCCAAGCCTTTCAGGCAGCCCGTAACGACCACTGCCCGTCCTGACCAGGAGACCTTCCTGCTGCATTTTTTTCATTTCATCGAGCAGAATATTCTTATCATGCTTTTGCATATTTAGAGCGCTTAGAAGCTGGGGCAGGGTAAGCGCTTTTTGCTTTTTCTCTTTCAAAAGCTGTACTATTTTGTCCCTCAGTTGGACAGATACATTTTTTCGTTTTTTCAACTTAAAACACAACCCCTTAGCTTTTTTAAACCATGCCCTCAGGGCAATTATAAGATAAAAGCTCTTCTAAATTAAAAAGCAGGGTAGCTAAAAGCAGCCCCTGCCTGTTGAACATGTGGCTAAGTAAAAGTTATTAGTTAATCACTACAAGGACAATTGTAAAAAGCATAAAACCTACGGCCACAAAGGTGGTCACCTTGGATAGCTTTTCATCCAGCCCTTTCTTTTTACCAACCAGTGATTGCGCGCCACCGGCAATGGCCCCCAGACCGGCACTGCGACCAGATTGCAAAAGCACGCTGGCGATAAGAACAAGGCAAACTACAAGGTATATAATTGTCAATACTGTTTCCAACACGAGCAACTACCTCCATTAAACAATCAATACTAACTTTAGCTTGTCATATTTTAACACATAACTGCAGGTTTGTAAAATAGATAAAGCTTATTTTAACCTGGTTTTAAAGTTTTTTTACCATTTCCCCCGCGTAGCAGGCAAAACGACCCAGCTGTTCTTCAATTCGTAAAAGCTGGTTATACTTTTCTACCCGATCAACGCGGGAAGGTGCACCCGTCTTAATCATTCCGGAATTGGTTCCAACTGCAAGATCGGCTATAAAACTGTCTGCCGTTTCACCCGAGCGGTGTGATATCATGCAGCTGTACCCCGCGCGACGAGCCATATCCATTGTGTCCAGGGTTTCACTTAAGGTGCCAATCTGGTTCAGCTTAATTAGTATTGAATTGGCGGTTGATGAATCAATGCCTTTTTTAAGCCGCCTGGAATTTGTTACAAACAGATCATCGCCAATAAGCATGGTCTCACGACCCATCATTTCGGTCATTGTTTTCCATCCCGCCCAGTCGTCCTCATCAAGTCCGTCTTCAATGCTAACCAGGGGAAAACGCCTGGACAGTTTTAGATAGTAATCGGTCAGTTCTGCAGCCGAATAAGATTTACCTTCAAGGTGATAAGAACCGTCATGATAGAACTCGCTTGCTGCGGCATCAAGCGCCAGTCCAATTTCTTCACCCGGCTTGTAACCGGCCGTTTCTATAGCCTCTATAATCACTTCCAGCGCCGCTTCGCTCGATTCCAGGTTGGGAGCGAAACCTCCTTCATCGCCAACGTTTGTATTAAGATTGCGTGCCTGTAATATTTTTTTAAGGTGATGGAATACTTCCGTTCCCATTTGGAGGGCAGAGGAAAATGAACCCGCGCCCAGCGGGACAATCATAAATTCCTGGATGTCCATGTTGTTGTCAGCATGCTCTCCACCATTTAAAATATTCATGAAAGGAACCGGCAAGGTGAAAGCGCCGAGACCTCCAATATAACGGTAAAGAGGCAGGTCCAGCATTGCTGAAGCTGCTCGTGCTGCAGCCAGCGATACCCCTAATATTGCATTAGCCCCAATCCTTGATTTATTATCAGTTCCATCCAGTTCTATCATCAGGCGATCAAGACCCTTTTGCTCAAGTACGTTTTGATCACATAATTCAGGGGCCAGGATTTCATTAATATGACGCACAGCTGACTTAACACCTTTGCCCAGGTAACGCTCTTCATCTCCGTCACGCAGTTCAACTGCTTCGAAGGCCCCGGTTGAGGCCCCGGAAGGCACAGCAGCACGTCCCGACCAGCCTCCCAGCAGTTGAATATCAACTTCCAGGGTCGGGTTACCCCTTGAGTCCAGGATTTCCCTGGCTTTAACTGCTTGAATCCGCTCTTCCATTTTACTCCCTCCTCTTGCTATTTAACCAGCATGCTTTTTCCGGTCATCTCAGGTGGAACTTCAATACCGGCCAGCTCTAAAACTGTCGGGGCAACATCGGCAAGAATACCCTGTTGACGCAAAGCATATTTATTTGCACTTAGAAGTAAAAACGGCACCGGGTTAGCACTGTGAGCAGTTAAGGTTTCTCCGGTTCCGTCTTTCATCTCTTCGGCGTTGCCGTGGTCGGCACAAATCAGGAAATGCCAGCCGCGTTTATAGGCTGCTTTCGCAATCTCTCCAACTCCATTGTCTACTGCCTCGACAGCCTTTATGGCAGCCTCGATAACCCCGGTGTGCCCAACCATATCAGCATTGGCATAGTTAGCAATAATTAAATGATGCTGGTCTTTTTTTACCGTATCAATAATTTGTGCGGTAAGTTCAGGTGCGCTCATCTCCGGCTGAAGATCGTAGGTTTTCACATGCGGCGACGGGACCATAATTCTGTTTTCCCCGGAAAATGGTTTTTCCCGCCCACCGCTGAAGAAAAATGTAACATGTGCATATTTTTCTGTCTCGGCTATTCTTACCTGGGTCAGGTTTTTACGGGCGTAAACTTCACCAATGGTCATTTCCAGGTCATCCAGGGTAAAAGCGGCCGGAAGCGGAAGTTCACGATTATATTCGGTCATAGTAGCCAGGTGAGGCAGCGAAGGATTCGAGCCGCGGCTAAAGTGAGAAAAGTTATCTTCTGCGAGAGCCTGGGTAATCTGCCGGGTCCGGTCCGGCCTGAAATTGAAAAATATTATGCTGTCTTCCGAACAGACAGTCGTTAAAGGCTTTCCAGCCTGATCAACTATTATTGTGGGCTGGACAAATTCATCTGATTCTCCGCGGGAATAAGCAGTTTCCAAAGCTTCCAGGGGATCTGTTGCTTTATAGCCTTCTCCGCGTGTATAAGCCAGATATGCCCGCTCAACCCTATCCCAACGCTGATCACGATCCATGGCATAATAACGACCGCATATTGTAGCCACGTACCCGTTCTTATTATCCCTGCTCAACTGGTACAGCTTATTTAGAAACGGTTTAGCACCGTAAGGTATAGTGTCCCGCCCGTCAAGAATGGCATGGACAAAAACCTTTTTAACCTTTTTACGGCGGGACATTTCAAGAAGAGCAAGCAGGTGATCAAAATGGCTGTGCACACCACCGTCTGAAACAAGGCCAACTAAGTGCAAAGAGCTATCATTCTGCCTGACCTTCACCATGGCTTCCAGAAGAACAGGATTTTCATAGAACTCGCCGGATTCAATACACTGTCCGATCCTGGTTAATTCCTGGTAGACAATCCGCCCGGCGCCAAGATTAAGGTGGCCAACTTCTGAATTACCCATTTGCCCCGGCGGCAATCCGACTGCTTCACCTGAAGCATCAAGAAGTGCGCTGGGATATTCTTTATAAAAACTATCCATATTCGGAGTGCTGGCCTGAAGGATTGCGTTGCCTTTTTCTTTCTTACTGCAGCCCCAGCCATCAAGAATAACCAGTAGAACTTTATTCAAGCTTATACCGCCTTTCGGGCCGCCTGGATAAGCGAGCTAAAGGTATTGACTTCAAGACTCGCACCCCCTACTAAAGCACCCTGCACCGAAGACAGCCCTACGAAGGAGTCAATATTTTCAGCTTTCACGCTGCCACCGTATTGAATGCGCAGGCTATCTGCTGCTCCTGCATCAAATTTATCCCGAAAAAAGTTTCGAATTAGTTGTGCCGCACTATCTGCATCTTCGGCAGAGGCGGCTTTTCCTGTGCCAATTGCCCAAACCGGTTCGTAAGCTACAACCAGGTTGTAAAGATCCTGCGGAGCATGACCTTCCAGCGCCCCTGAAAGCTGTTTTTTAATAACTTCTTCAGTAGCCCCCTGCTCCCGCTCTTTCTCTGTTTCACCGACACAAAGAATAGGCTTGAGTCCATTTTCGAGGGCAGTCCCGATTTTATTTCTCACCTGGTTATCATCTTCTCCCATCAGGTGGCGGCGCTCAGAATGGCCTATAATAACATATCCAACTCGCAGCTCAAGCAGCATGGATGCAGATATTTCTCCTGTCCTGGCTCCCTGCGCTTCCCAGTGCATGTTCTGAGCCCCAAGCCTAATTGAGCTGCCTTTCAGGGCCGACTCAGCAGCTGAAAGAGCTGTAAACGGGGGACATATTAAAACTTCGACCCCCCTAAAATCGTCTTCGAACTGGCGGATAACACTGCAAAACTGAACAGTCTCAGCATTTGTTTTATGCATCTTCCAGTTTGCGGCAATAATTAAATCCAAAATAATAACCCCCTTATAGTCCGCCAAAGACCAGGGAAATAGAGTTCTCTCTTTCGGCCTGCGTATGCGGTTACCCGGGCAGGGATAAAATCCTGCGGGCAAAATCCCGGATATATCAGCTGCTTTGCTAACAAGCGTGATCTTAATTAGTAAAAACAGATATTATTGACAGTGCCCTGGATTCCTTCTTTCAGGTCAGTCTGCTTTATTTTGTAATACAGATATTCCTGGAAGCTCTTTGCCTTCCCAAAATTCGAGGGTGGCTCCGCCTCCGGTTGAAATAAAGCTCATATAGTCAGAAAGATTTAGCTCCTGCAGAGCAGCGACCAGGTCGCCCCCACCGACTACCGAATAGGCACTGCTTTGAGCGATAGCCTGGGCAACAACTTCAGTACCGTTGTCAAATGGAGGCACTTCGAATACACCCAGGGGGCCGTTCCATACAACCACTGCCGACTCTTCGAGATAACCGCAAAAAATGGCTGCAGTTTCCGGGCCGATATCAACGGCTT
>PWSG01000271.1 GCA_003564055.1 Syntrophomonadaceae bacterium | reverse complement strand
ATGTCTCCAAGACGGTATCCCTTATCGTGAACAATAATCAATATAAACTCAACTATGCTCAAACCTGCCAGGGCATTAAGCAGCCATAGAACAATATTACGCACAAAAGACTTCCCCTTATCGCAGGGGAGATTATTATCGAGGTTGACTACCATCAGACCACAGATTTTTTTGCCCCAGCTCTGCCCCCTCCCAAAACCGTCACGTAAAAGATAATAAAACAAACTCCAGCCGATGCCAATTATACCTGCCAGAACTATAAATATAAT
This sequence comes from Syntrophomonadaceae bacterium, assembly GCA_003564055.1. GTDB lineage: Bacteria > Bacillota > Dethiobacteria > DTU022 > DTU022 > T3SED10-7. The sequence continues at coordinate 7,820 of PWSG01000271.1, read as the reverse complement.
CATCCCAATGCCAGGTCCTGCCATAGTCGGGCCGCCAACCTGACCCTGAACCCGCACAAAAGTAAAAAAAGGAATAACGGCCATTGGAATTAAAATCATTAGAGGGAGTCCGCTTATAATACCATCAATAACATAGGCAAGAATACGCATCCCGATACCCGCCCTGGGGTATTCATAGCCCTCCGTTTGGACATGATCAGAACCATGGCCAGGCGGTTTTGTCGGGGGAGAAGGCGTTGGTGGAACGCCCTGTCCGACAATTACCGGTGTCGGTGGTGTAGGATCCTCGGGCAGCTCAGAAGATTTTTCAAAATCGGTTGACTCCTTCTCTTCAGCTTCTAAAGGTGGCATTGGCGGTTCTGGGGGCATATCTGACAAGTCTGATTTGCAGTGCTTGCACTTAATAGCCCCGATCAATATTTCTTCTGCACAATAAGGACAGTTCTTGACTTCTCTTTTTTTCTCCGACACATAAATACCCCCAATTGATAAATAGTGCAATTAATCAAATACAAAATTTAATGTAACTTATGTAACTTGTAACTTTTTAAAAATCACCTTACCAGGGTGACCCCTAAAATAAAGCTTAACAGTTAAAAACTTCTCCGGGATGCACTAATAATCCTGCCCTATTTACAAATCGCCCCCGAAAAAAGCTTCGAAAATATCTAACAGGGTCCGGTTATCCCGCTGTTTGATTTTCCCAACCCTATACTTAAGGGGCCTGTCGAAATATAGCCCGTAGAAAGCCAGGATATTCTCCTCCCCGCTTCCACCACGAGGAGAGATTCCCTTGCATCACTGCTAGCAGTATTAATCTCCATCAACTGTTTCTTTTCCGATCTTTTCCATCTCAAGATAATCGGTGCGGTTATAGTAAACGACTTTAAATTTATCTCCTTCTTTGCGGATCAGGCTTATTGAGGCATTATCGATCTTTATATCCCAGAAACTTGACGTGTCAAGATTTAAAACATGATAAAGCAGGGCGCGTATAGAACCACCGTGGCTGACAGCTGCTATGCGCTTTTCATCTCTGCTCTGCTCGGTTAAATGCTCAAGAAAGTTCCTCATCCTCTCACTAACTTCACCGAGCGTTTCTCCATTTGGAGCAGACTTGTTAAAAGGATCATCCAGCCAAAGCCTAATCTCGCTTCCCCAACCGTCTTCAATCTCTTCGTAGGTTAGCCCTTCCCACTGGCCAAAATTAATTTCGCGCAGCAGACTGTTAACTTCGGGCTTAAGCCCGCTCAGGGCGCCGATTACCCGGGCAGTATTCTGTGCCCGCTGCAGGTCGCTTGAGTAAAGGCTTTCAATTTTTTGGGATCCCAAAAATAATCCTGCTTTTTCAGCCTGACGTATGCCTTTTTCTGATAATGGAGACTCTGTCCAGCCCTGGTACCGTTTCTTTTTATTAGATTCGGTCTCGCCGTGGCGGACCAAAAATAGTTCCATGCTTACTGTGCTCCCTTCGAATCGGAACCGACACTATTTTCCTCTTTATTGCTAACATTGGCATCTTCGAATGTAGCCATTTCCAGGGTAACCCTTGCGGCAGCCTCGAGCAGATTCATTCCAAGCACCGCTCCCGTTCCTTCACCAAGCCTCATCCCCATATTTATATACGGTTTTAAGTTCAGATAATCCATCAGCAGGGCATGACCCGACTCAGCCGAAAGATGTGATGGCAAAAGATAATGCCAGGCATTCGGACAAAACTTTACTGCAGCCAGGGCTGCCGTGCTGGAAATAAAGCCATCGACTACAATTGGAATCCTGCGTTGGGCAGCACCGAGAATTAACCCTGTAAGGGCAGCAATTTCCAACCCGCCAACCTTGCTTAGCACTTCGAGTGGATCCGAAAACTCGGGCTGATGCAGCTCCAGCGATTTTGTGACCACTTCCTGCTTGTAGCGCAGTTTTTCATCATCAAGCCCTGTGCCGCGACCGACAACCAGGGAAGCCTCATACCCGGTTAAAGCTGCCATTACTGCACTGCTGGCCGTAGTATTTCCAATACCCATTTCCCCTGTAGCCAGCGCCTTAACACCATCCTTTTCTGCTTCATCAGCACATTCTATGCCCGCAGTAATTGCCTGCAGTGTCTCAGAACGGCTCATGGCCGGACCGCGTCGAAAATTATCGGTGCCGGCTTTAACCCGAACTCTCTTAACTCCGGGTAAATCAGTGTCAACTTTTACACCGATATCGGCAACGATTACTTCCACATCATTTTGTCGGCCTAAAACGTTAATTGCCGCTCCACCACCTGTAAAGTTAGCTACCATCTGAGCGGTAACCTCGGAGGGGTAAGCGCTGATACCTTCTTCAGTAACTCCGTGATCGGCAGCCATAACTACAACTCTTTTTTTAGTATCACAGGGAAAGAAATCACCGTTAATACCGGCCAGCTGAATGGCCAGGTCTTCCATTCTCCCCAGGCTGCCCTGCGGCTTGGTTAAAACATCCATCCGCCTCCGGGCTTTTTCCATTGCCTTTTGGTCAAGGGGCTTAACTGCTTCAATAACTGCTTGCAGTTCCTGTTCCATTTTCTTCTCATCACTCATTTCAACCAATCTCCTTTCTTTTAAAAGAGCAATTAAGTATTTTCGGATTCAACGTATAATCAGCGGAATATAAATTCAACACAAAATCTAACTCTTATCCATTTTCTGATCGCCAAAAATCAATTATGATCTTAACCAAAAATAATTATTAATGCCTGTCTCCCGTTCTTTTCTGCTAACTCCTATTCTCTCAGCCTCCCTGCTTAATAATTTTATATACCTGATCCATGTCAAGGTTCTCACGGACTGTATCAGCAAGTCGGTTGTATTCATTTTCTTTATATTCCTGGTATGTCTTAGCTGAAATGCTGCTTTTTGAAGGCAGGCCTTTCCTGCGCCGCAGGCTGTTGAGGAGATTATTGGTCCAGGAAAAACTATCGAAAAGCCCATGCAGGTAAGTGCCGAAGACATTTCCTTTTTCGTTGACTGCACCTTCCCACTGGCCTGTTGTACTGACATAAATAGGATGGTTAACCTCGCGGTAGTCTGTGATGCCCATATGGATTTCATAACCGACAAGGCGTTCTTCTTTACCCATGGCAGAAAACAAACCGTTATCCCTGTAGCGCCAAAAAGCTTCAACCTGGCGGGTTGATTTTTCAGCCGCCATAACTGTTTCCATGGACAGAAAATTAAAGCCTTTAACCTCGGGGGAAGTACTTTCCACACCCCGGGGATCAAGTATTCTCTGGCCCAGCATCTGGAAACCACCGCAAATACCCAGAAGCAAACCACCTCTGCCAACATAGTTTTTCAGCACGTTTTCCCAGCCTCTTTTTTGCAGGTGCAGCAGATCTTCAATGGTGTTTTTTGAACCGGGTATTATCAGCAGGTCCGGTGAATTAAGTTCCTGCGGCTCGCGAATATAAGTCAGATTAACATCATCATGCAGTTCAAGGGGATTAAAGTCAGTAAAGTTTGAAATACGCGGCAGCAAAATAACCTGTACCTTCAGGGCGCGGTCATCGGAACGATTATTGAAACGATCGGTTACACTGTCTTCATCGTCAAGGTTAAGACTCATGTAGGGTATTACCCCTAAAACAGGTTTATTAATCAACTGCTCAAGCTGCCGCAAACCGGGTTCTAATACCTTAAGGTCTCCGCGAAACTTGTTTATGATAACTCCCTTAAGCAAGCCACGTTCTCTTTGCTCCAGCAGAGCGACTGTGCCGTAAATAGAAGCAAAAACACCCCCGCGGTCTATGTCCCCTGCCAGCAAAACCGGGGCATTTAAGCGGCAGGCCAGGCCCATATTGACAAGATCATTTTCCCGCAGGTTAATCTCAGCCGGGCTGCCTGCTCCTTCAATAATTACCACATCATGATTACTTGACAGGGTTTCAAAAGCCTTATCAATTACGGGTAAAAGTTTTTCTTTCCACTGCAGGTAATCCATGGCCGCCATATTCCCTACAGGACGGCCCATAACAATGACCTGCGAACCCTGGTCTGAAGTGGGCTTTAACAGGACAGGGTTCATTTCAACTTTGGGCGCTATCCCCGCCGCTTCAGCCTGGGCAACCTGGGCCCGGCCCATTTCAAAACCATCCGCGGTGACAAATGAATTTAAAGCCATATTTTGCGACTTAAAAGGAACAGCGCTTAAACCATCCTGCTTTAAAATACGGCAAAAAGCAGCACATAAAATACTTTTTCCAACCGAAGAGGCGGTGCCCTGAACCATCAATGTTCCTTTCAAATATCTACACCTCCACTGCCATCAGTACAATCATAAAGATTGCTGCTTTTTAGATAGGCATCTGTCTCCTGAAGCAGGCGCACGTTTTCATAGCGGCTGCGCACGGCAATCCTCAAATAGCGCTGGTCTAAGTTATAATAATTATCGGCCCGCCTGATCAGAACACCCCGTTTGGCCAGGTGATCCTGAAAATCGGCAACTTGAAAATTTGGGTGTAAGCCCTTAAGCAAAAGGTAATTAACCGAACTCTCGTAAACATGAAAAACCCCGCTATCCTGAAAACCCTTAACTAAATATTTTCGTTCTTCTTCAATCATATTAAGGCTTTTTTCCAGGTAACCCGGGCAGCCCAGGCAGAACAAACCTGCTTCCTGGGCCAGGTAATTCACACGCCAGGGATCACCAAAGCGGGTTATTTGTGCTATATCATCCTCTGGCCCTACGGTACAGCCCAGGCGCAGTCCAGGCAGGCTCCAGGCTTTGGTCAGGGAAATGACCACCCAGAGGTGTTTGCTTTTTAAATCACGCAGGCTTTCTTCAGGCCTGCCGGTCAGGATAACAAAACTTTCATCAATCATCACTTCCGCTCCCCGTTTGGCAGCATACTCTACCATGGAAAGAAGTTCACGGCGCGGATATAGTACTCCTGTTGGGTTATTGGGGTTGCAAAAAACAAGCAGATCTCCTTTTTCCAGGGTGCTTGCCAGCTCAGAAAAATCAGTTGTTTCATCGGGCATCAGGGAATAACGCTCTACGTCAGAGCCGGCCAAAACCGCCGCCCTTTCATATTCAGAAAATGAAGGTGCGGGAACTAAAACCTTTTTAGGCCTGCGCCATAATATAATATGATGGATAAGCTCGTTAGCTCCGTTTCCGAGCAGGAGTCGTTCTACGGGGACATCGAGAAATCCTGCCAGACCTTCACGAAGCTCACGGGCCTGGGGTGTCGGATAAGCTGAGATATCAGGCAGTCTTTTTTTTAAATGATCGATCAGGCCGGGAGGCGGACCAAGAGGATTAATATTGCTGCTGAAATCAACAATCTCCCTGCCGTCTAAGCCCCACTTATTAGCTGCCCTAACAAGATCACCGCCATGTCCGCCAGTCTCGTCATTTAAAAATTGAGACATTAAATACTCACCACCTTAGCCATAAGCGCTGTGATACTGCTTTCTTGCAAAACTATGTAAAATCCAAAAAGGAAGAAAACTTCCCCGATCTCACAGGATGCCCCCAAAATATCACCTGTAATCCCGCCAAGGCGGCGGGACGCATAAAAAGTCAGCAGGTGCGCTGCAGCAAGAGCAAATAAACAGCCAATGAAAACAGATATAACAAGCGAAGCATTCCACCAGGCAAATACGAACAACAGCAAAAAGGCTAACAGGGAAGCTTTAAGTAAAATCGGCCAGCGGAGTCCACGCAAAAACATATCGCCCAATCCCCGGTTGCGAGCCGGTGAAAACCAGGTGCCGGCATAAACAATAGCCCACCTGCCCGCCAGGGGCATAAATAGCAGCGCAAAAGGTAAATCATTAAAACCAAACTCTACGAGCAGGGCATATTTAAGCAGGTAAACAAAAAACAACGCAGCAGTGCCCATTACACCTACAGCACTGTCACTCATTGCTTTAAATGCTTTCTCCCTGTCGGTAGTTCCGATTAAGCCATCGGCCGTATCGGCCAGCCCGTCAAAATGAAGGCCGCGGGTAAGGAAAAAACTTAAGATCAGGGCTGTTACAGCTACAGGCGGAACAGATAAGAGATGAAGGAGCAGCCATGACGCTGCCGAAAGCAGCAGCCCGATGGTCAGTCCGGCCAGGGGAAAGAAAACAGCAGAATTAGTAAGTTCCCTGCTGCCAGCTCCAAAACGGACAAAGGGCAGCGGGATAATTGTTAAAAAAGAAAGGGCACGCAGGTAATTACTCAAAAAGGATAAACCTCCCAGGTTCTAAACAGGTAAGCAATAAAAATAATACTAATAAAGGCAAGTAAAGATGTGTTCCGAAACAAGTTTAATCCACGCCTTATATCATTGTGCAAAGGTTCTTTTCCTGAACCGTTAATCAGCGCCCTGTCTATTATTTCACCGCGGTAAATATCCTTGCCGCCTAATCTTACATCCAGCACGCCCGCCGCCGCAGCTTCAGGCCAGGCGCTGTTTGGACTGTCATGCTTACGTCGATCAGCAGCCAGCACCTGCCAGCCTTTCTGCCACCGTCCGCGTCCCGCTCCGGCAAGGATAATATAAAGCGCAGTTAAACGAGCTGGTATAAAGTTTAAAATGTCATCGGTTTTTGCGGCAAAAAACCCAAGATTGCCGTATTCTTTTGTTTTATAGCCAAGCATTGAATCAAGTGTGTTTACTGTCTTGTAAAACACCGCAGCAGCAGGTCCGCCAACAGCAGCAAATAGTAAAGGAGCAACCAGGCCGTCGGCGCTGTTTTCAAAAAGACTCTCCAGGGCAGACCTGGAAACACCGCTTTCATCTAAAGAACCTGTATCACGGCTGACTAAAAGAGCAGCGCTTTCACGGGCCTTTTTAAGCCTGCCTTCACGCAGATTTTTTTCCACTTCCCTGACATGATTGCGAAGATCTCCTCCGGCCAGGACGACAAATAAAATATATATCTCCAAAAACAATCCTGCCGCCATATGGATACGGTAAACAATAGTTAAAAGATAAACAGTTATTAAAACCGCTCCAGCGGCGCATATCACTAAAATTATCGCCCCACCTAATTTTAAGCCCCGCGGTGTATAAAAAAGCCTGCGTACGAACTTTTCCAGCACATCAATTGCCGCTCCTAAAAAACGCACAGGATGAGGCAGATACCGCGGATCCCCTATAAAGTAGTCCAAAACATATGCCATAACCATGGCTATTACAGTCAATAAAGCCCCTACTCTCTATTTAAGACGCTGCGGAATACCACAGACCACCATCCAAACCTGGTCTGCTGATGCTGCCAAAACCTGGTTAGATTGTCCTGACAGATCTCGAAAAGCTCTCGCTACTGGGTAGTTCGGCACTACGCCCATCCCGACTTCATTGGTCACTACCAGCACATCAGAAAGGCAGTTGCGGGCAGCTTTCGTAAAAGTTCTTATATAGTCTAATGTACGCTCTGTCGCTGCATCAATAATTTCTTTTTCGGCATAAATATCCTCTCCCTCACTTACAGCTCCACGGTTTTCCAGGTCTCGGAGAATGCGGTTGCTGATCAGCAGCGTCAGGCAATCTACAAGGATCAAACTACTTGAGTTGCTTTCTTTTTCCAATACAAGGTGCGGCTCATAGGGCTCTTCATAAGTAAACACCCCTGTTGAACGTCTTTGCCGGTGCCGGGCAACCCGTTCACGCATTTCATCATCTTCGACCCTGGCGGTAGCCAGGTAAATAATTTTTTTATTGCTCCTCTCGGCCATACTTTCAGCAAAAAGGCTTTTCCCACTGCGCACGCCGCCTGTGATAACAACCAGGCCCTGACTGTCGCCTGTCAGCTTAGCTTCTATCTCCTCCACCTCCACCCTGACCGGGATCACCGTAT